>NZ_JBDGKY010000012.1:0-129750 GCF_057656135.1 Lysobacter sp. Soil_N_23 | reverse complement strand
TTCGGTGCTTTGTTGCATGGTCTTCGGTGGCCCTCACCCCAACCCCTCTCCCGCAAGCGGGAGAGGGGCTAAGGAAGAAGACCGTCATACCCGCGAAGGCGGGGACCCAGCGTCGTTGCTCTTGTGCTCGTCATTCCCGCGAAGGCGGGAACCCATGGACGTTGCCCGTTTGCGCGCAACCCGGCCTGAGCGGGCGTTCGACAGGGGCTCAGAAGCGGGAGGTTTATTGACGCCGCCAGCCAATGGGCCGCAGTCTTGCCCCGCCAGCGAAAGCGCCTGGCGTGGGGATCATGGAGACGGCCTTGGACACAGCAACACGTGCGGTGCACCCGCGTACGAAAGGCATCTGGGCAGGATTGATGGCAGTGGGCCTGGTGACAGGCACCGGCGTCGTCGTTGCCGCTGACGACGGCAGCGTCCACCCTGATCTCTGGCCGAAAGTGGCGCGCGCCGTGCCGGTGGACCGTGCGATGGAGCGCCGCATCGATCGCCTGCTGGCGACGATGACCCTGGAAGAGAAGGTCGGGCAGATCGTCCAGGGCGACATCGCCACTCTCACCCCCGAGGACGTGCGCAAATACCGCCTCGGCTCGGTCCTGGCCGGCGGCAACTCCGACCCCGGCGCCAAGTACAACGCACCGCCGGCGGAATGGCTGGCCCTGGCCGACGCCTTCTACGAAGCGTCGATGGACACCAGCGGCGGTGGCAAGCCCATACCGATCCTGTTCGGCATCGACGCCGTGCACGGCCAGAGCAACATCGTCGGTGCCACCGTATTCCCGCACAACGTCGGCCTGGGCGCCGCGCGCGACCCCGCGCTGATCCGCGAGATCGGCCGCGTCACCGCGATCGAAACCCGCGCCACCGGCATGGAGTGGACGTTCGCACCGACCGTGGCTGTGCCGCAGGACGATCGCTGGGGTCGCGCCTACGAAGGCTATTCCGAACAACCGCAGGTGGTGGCCGCGTACTCGGCGGCGATGGTCGAAGGCCTGCAGGGCACGCCCGGCACGCCGGGATTCCTCGACGGCCAGCACGTGATCTCCTCGGTCAAGCACTACGTCGGCGACGGCGGCACGGCCGAGGGCAAGGACCAGGGCGACAACCTGTCCAGCGAACAGGTGCTGCGTGACGTCCACGCGGCCGGTTACCCGCCGGCGGTGGCGATCGGCGCGCAGGCGGTGATGACCTCCTTCAGCAGCTGGCACGGCATCAAGCTGGCCGCGAACAAGGGCCTGATCACCGACGTGCTGAAAAAGCGCATGAACTTCGACGGCTTCGTCGTCACCGACTGGAATGCCCACGGCCAGGTCCCGGGTTGCAGCAACGATGGCTGCCCGCAGGTCGTCGTCGCCGGCATCGACATGTTCATGGCGCCCGACACCTGGAAGCCGGTCTACGAAAGCACGCTCGCAGCCGCACGCTCAGGCGACCTTCCGATGGCGCGCCTGGACGACGCCGTGCGCCGCGTGCTGAGGGTGAAGTATCGCTTGCACCTGTTCGACGCCGGCAAGCCGTCGCAGCGCCCGATCGGTGGCAAGTTTGAGTTGCTCGGCGCACCGGAGCACCGCGCGATCGCGCGCCAGGCCGTGCGCGAATCGCTGGTGCTGCTCAAGAATGCCAACCACGTATTGCCGCTCGACCCCAAGCGCACCCTGCTCGTCGCCGGCGACGGCGCCAACGACATGGGCAAGCAGAGCGGCGGCTGGACCCTCAACTGGCAGGGCGTGGGCAGCACCCGCGCCGACTTCCCCAATGGCCAGACCATCTGGGAAGGACTCGACAGCGCCGTGCGCAGCGCCGGTGGCCACGCCGAACTGGCGATCGATGGCCGTTACACGCGCAAGCCCGACGCCGCCATCGTGGTGTTCGGCGAGGATCCCTACGCCGAGTTCCAGGGCGATATCCCGACCCTCTGGTACAAGCCCGGCGACGACCGCGACCTGGAGCTGATCAAGCGCCTGAAGGCCGAGGGCATCCCGGTGGTGGCGGTGTTCCTCAGCGGCCGGCCACTGTGGATGAACCGCGAGATCAACGCGGCAGACGCGTTTGTCGCCGCCTGGCTGCCCGGCAGCGAAGGCAGCGGCATCGCCGACGTACTGCTGCGCGGAAGCGACGGCAAGGTCGCCCATGACTTCAAGGGTCGGCTCGGATTCTCCTGGCCGCGTCGTGCCGATCAGTACGTCAACAACGTCGGCCAACCGGACTACTCGCCGCAGTTCGCCTTCGGCCACGGCCTGGGCTACGGCGATGACGGCAACCTGGCGATGCTGTCGGAAGAGCCGGGCGTTTCGGCGGCGATGGGACGGCCGGGCGTGTACTACGCCCGTGGCGTGCTGACGCCGGGAATCACCATGCGCCTGCAGGGCGCGACCGCTGCGGCGGTCGATGCACCGGTGTTGCCGGCCGCGTCTGCCGACGGCAGCATCAAGGTGCGCGGGGTCGATCATCTGGCGCAGGAAGACGCACGCCGCATCGAATGGTCCGGCGCCGGCACGGCGACCGTGTCGCTGCAGTCCGATGCCGCCAAGGACCTCACCCGCGAGACCAACGGTGACGTGATGCTGGTACTGACCGTGCGCGTGGATTCGCCGACGCAGGGCGAGGTCTCGATCGGCGTGGGTTGCGGCCCGGGTTGCGGGTCGACGCTGCCGCTCGCCGACACCTTGGCCGGGCTCGAACCCGCGCGCTGGACCACGTTGGGCATCCCGCTCAAGTGCTTCCAGGCCGCCGGCGCCGACATGAGCAAGGTAGACACTGTGTTGACCCTGAAGGCCAAGGGGCCCAGGCAGCTGTCGCTGTCGAAGGTTTCGCTCGGTGCGCAGGGCGATGCGGAGAAGGTGATGGCCTGCGCAACGAAATGATGTAGCACTGTAGGAGCGAGCTTGCTCGCGAACGACGTCTCCGGCAGCCGGTCGCGAGCAAGCTCGCTCCTACATACGTAATCGCGGAGTCGCGGGGAGCCCGATCGCGCGTCCCCGCCATTCACCCCCGCAACATCCACCCCGGTATGGCGAAACAGCGCTGGCCGCAGCGACATCGCTTCGGTATCGTGCCATCAATGAATGCGCCGTCCCCCCATGCCGGCGCGACGGCGCCGACCGCGGCGCCCGCCGCGCGCGTCCTCCGTTACCTCGTCCGCGTGCCACTGCTGGTGTGGCACGTCGTCGTCGACCTGCCGCTGGTGTTGCTGCTGGGCACGCCGCTGACCGCCGGCGTGCGCGTCGGCAACGAGCGACTGGACCACCGCGCGATCCGCGCCTGGTCGGCTGGCCTGATGTGGATCTTCGGCTTCCGCCTGCGCCGCGTCGGCGAACCGCTGCAGGGCGCGGCGATGTTCGTCGCCAACCACGTCAGCTGGATCGACATCGAGACGCTGCACAGCCAGCGCATGATGGGGTTCGTCGCCAAGCGCGAGATCGAAGGCTGGCCCCTGGTCGGCTGGCTCGCCGCGCGCGGCGAAACCATCTTTCATTCGCGCGGCAGCACCGAATCGCTCGGCGGCGTGCTGCACGAGATGCTGGCGCGCCTGCGCGCCGGGCGCTCGGTCGGCGTGTTCCCCGAAGGCGGCACGCGCGGCGGCCGCGAGATCGGCCCGTTCCATGCGCGCATCTTCCTGGCCGCGGTCGAGGCCGGCGTGCCGGTGCAGCCGGTGGCGTTGCGCTATGGCGAGGGCGGCGAGGCCCAGCACGTCGTGGCGTTCCAGCCCGGCGAGAGCTTCCTCGGGAACTTCGTGCGCCTGCTCGGCGAGCCGACGCGGCTGGCCGAGGTGCACTTCCTCGCGCCGATCGCCCCTGGCGAGGCCGACGGACGTCGTCGCATCGCCGATCTGGCCCGATCGCGAATTGTCGAGGCCATGACGGCTTGAGTTGTACGTTTACATCGTCATGGCTTCCGTGAATTAGTGGGCGCACTCGAAATCGTATGGCTATGGTCCCAGGCATGCTGACTGCCGCCGACTACCGACCGCCACGCTGGCTGCGCAACGCGCACATCCAGTCGGCGCTCGGCTCCAGCTCGCTGCGCCGGCGTTACGGCGAGCGCAGCCTGGCCGAACTGGGCGCGGTCAGCACCGAACACCTGATCGACGCCGGCGATGCACGCCTGCACGGCCTCCACAGCGCCATGCCCAACCGCGAGTCGCGTGGCCTGGTGCTGCTGCTGCACGGCTGGGAAGGCAGCGTCGATTCCAGTTACATGCGCCTGACCGCGGTGCAACTGCTCAAGGCCGGCTTCGAGGTGTTCCGCCTCAACTTTCGCGACCACGGCAACACCCACCACCTCAACGAAGGGCTGTTCCACTCCAACCGCATCGACGAGGTCGTACGCGCGGCGGTGGAGGTCTCACGGCGCTTCCCGGGCCGGTCGATGGCCGTGGCCGGTTATTCGCTCGGCGGCAACTTCGCCCTGCGCCTGGCGCTGCGTGCGCCGGCGGCGGGCCTGGAGCTGGCCCACGTCGCCTCGGTCTGCCCGGTGCTGGATCCGGCCCGGACCATGGAATCGATGGAGAACGGCCTGCCGGTCTACCTGTGGTACTTCGAGCGCAAGTGGCGCGACTCGCTGGCGCGCAAGCGCGAGCTGTTCCCGCAGATCCACGCCTTCGACGACCAGGTACTGGGGCTGCGCATGCGCCCGCTGACGCAGTGGATGGTCGAGCGGCACACCGAATTCGGCACGCTCGAGCGCTACTTCGACGGTTACTCGATCGCCGGCGACCGCCTGTCCGCGCTGCAGGTCCCGGCCAGCATCCTGATGGCGCAGGACGATCCGGTCATTCCGGTCGACGGCTTCCATGCGCTGACCCTGCCCGGGACTGCACAACTGGAAATCGCGCCGTGGGGCGGCCATTGCGGCTTCCTCGAGAGCGCCAGCCTGGATGGGTTCGCCGAGCGCTGGATCGCCCAGCGCATGCTTGATGCCGCCGGCTAAGCCGCCCCGCCGGATAGCCCGCGGTGGCCTGAAAACCCGTGCCGCATCCCCGGGTCAGGGCGTCCGCAGCCGCTACAATCGCGGTTTCGTCTGAATCATCGAGCAGTCCATGTACGAACCGATCATTGACGCCCTGCGCCGCGGCGCGGCCAGCGAAGCGCTTACCGCAGCGCGCGAGGCCATCGCCGCCCAGCCGCAGGACGCCAACGCCCACCGCCTGCTGGCCGCGGCCCTGCGCCTGGACGGCGATCGCGAAGGCGCGCTGGCCGCCATCGGCCAGGCCATCGAACTGACGCCGGACGACGCCAACCTGCACCTGGAGCGCGCCGGCCTGCTGCTGAGCGAACGCCAGCTCGACGAAGCGCAGGCGGCACTGGCCCGCACCACCGGCCTGGACCCGAATCAGTTCCCGGCCTACATCATCCAGGCCCATCTGGCGATCGCCCGTGGCGACCTCAACGAGGCCGAGCGCCTGGCCCGCACCGCAGCCCGCATCGCACCCGAGCATCCGCACGTGGCCGCGATCGAAGGCACCCTGGCGCTGCGTCGCGGCGACGCCGATCGCGCCCTGTCGATCCTCAGCAGTGCCTCCGAGCGTGCCCCGGGCGATCGCCAGCTGCGCCACGCGCTCGGCTTCGCCTATCTGGGCAAGGGCCACTTCGCCTTCGCCGAGCAGGCCTTCCGCGGTCTGCTCGAATCCGAGCCGGCCTCGCGCCCGCTGCGCCTGCTCGTCGCCGACCTGCTGCGCCGCCAGTCGCGTCCGGCCGAAGCGGCCGACGAGCTCGCCCCGTTGCTGGAGGGCGATGCCGCCACGCCGGGCATGCAGCGCCTGGTCGGTGAACTGGAACTCGCCGCCGGCCGCAACGAGCGCGCGCTGCAGCTGCTGCGCCAGGCCTTCCTGGCCCAGCCGCTCGATCGCCGCGCCCTGCTGGCGCTGATCGAAGCCTGGCGCCGACTGGCCCTGCGCGACGAGGCCCGCGCCACCCTCGATGCGACCCTGGCCGAACACCCGCAGGCAGCCGACCTGTGGCGGGGGCGCCTGTTGTTCGAGGAGTTCACCGGCGACCAGGCACGCGAGGTGATCGCGCGTTGGCGCGAAGCGATGCCCGATTACGTTCCGGCACTGGAAGCGCAGTCGGCCATGCACGACCAGTCCGGCGAACACGAGCTGGCCTTCGCCGCCGCGCAGCGCATCACTGAGTTGCAGCCGGGACACAGCCTGGCCGAGATGCGGATCATCGACGAACTGCTGCGCCGCGACCCCGACGCCGCGGTCCTGCGCGTGGAAGGCCAACTGGCACAGGCGCAGGATCCGGGCGTCAAGCGCAGCCTGCGCCAGTTGCTGGGCCGCTGCTTCGACGCGGCCGGCCAGCCTGCTGCCGCCGCCGCCACCTGGGCCGAACTGCACGCCGACGTCGTCGCCGAGCGCCTGCCGTTGCCCGAGCCGAGCGCGCCGATCACGCAATGGCCGCCGTTGGCGCCGCAGCCGGAGCCGGCCCCGAGCATGCTGCTGCTGTGGGGTGCACCGGGATCGCTGGTCGAATACATCGGCCTCACCCTGCAGAATTCCGGCGCACCGCTGCTGGTCGACCGTTTCGGCGCGCAGCCGCCGATCGACCCGCTGCAGCGCTACGACACCGTGGCAGGCCTGGTCGACGGCAGCCTCGATCCGGCCTACATGGTCAGCCTGTGGCGTGCGGCGCTGCCTGCGCGCGGCATCCATGACGGTAGCGCCGTCGACTGGCTGCTGTGGTGGGACAACGCCCTGCTGCTGGGTTTGCGCCCGCACCTGCCCGAAGCCGCGCTGATGGTGGCCGTGCGCGATCCCCGCGACATGCTGCTGGACTGGCTCGCCTTCGGTGGGCCGGTGCCGCTCTCCCTGGCCTCGCCGTTGGAAGGCGCGCGCTGGCTGGCCAGGACGATGGCCCAGGTCGCCGATCTCAACGAGCAGGACCTGTTGCCGCATCGCCTGATCAGGATGGACGACGCCACCCCGGCCAGCATCGCCCAGGCCGTCGCCGATGCACTGAGCCAGCGCGTGGCGATCGCGCCGCAGCAGCAGATGGGGCCGCCGCGTTTCGCCGCCGGTCACTGGCGCCGGTTCCGTGAAGCCCTGGCCGAAGAATTCGCGGTGCTGACGCCGGTGGCGCAGCGCCTGGGCTATCCGGCGGACGAGTGAGGTGAGGTGAGCCCTGCGGCCGGACTGTCGTATGGCAGTCCGGTGCGGTGGTGGCGTAGCCTGCGCGGACATTGCACCCGGGCCCGACCGGCCCGGCAAGGAGGACCCCATGTACATCCGCAGTGACAGCTTCGAGCACCGCCAGCGCATCCCGGCCGAATTCGCCGCCGGCCAGGCCACGGCCGACGGCTTTGGATTCGCGCCCAACCGCAATCCACACCTGGCGTGGGGCGAGGCCCCGGCAGGGACGAAATCCTTCGTGCTGCTGTGCGTCGATCCGGATGTGCCGACCGAGCCGGAGATGGTCGGCAAGCCCGGCGTGCTGATCCCGTCCGAGCAGCCGCGCTGCGACTTCGTGCACTGGGCGATGGTCGATATCCCCACGAGCGTCAGCCAGATAGTCGCTGGCAGCTGCAGCGACGGCGTCGTGCCGCACGGCAAGACCCGACCGGCCGGTCCGGCCGGTGCGCGCCAGGGCATGAACGACTACACCGGCTGGTTCGCCGAGGATGCGTCGATGGCCGGCGACTGGTTCGGCTACGACGGCCCGTTCCCGCCGCCGAACGACCTGCGCCTGCACCGCTACTTCTTCCGCCTGTTCGCCCTCGACATCGACCACCTGCCGGTGCCGGACCGCTTCACCGCCGCGCAGGCGATCAAGGCCATGCACGGGCACGTCCTGGACGAAGTGGCGATCTACGGCACCTATTCGCTCAATCCGGCCGTCAAGGACTGACGGCCCGCTGCGGCGGCGGCGACCTACTTGCGTGCAGCCGCCACGTCCTCCGACTCGACCACCATGTCGAGCACATAGGCAATCGAGGAGCCATCGGCCGGCGGGTTCTTGATCGTGTAGCGCTTCACCCGCACGACGTTGCGCACGCCGTCGGTGTGCGCGTAGCCCTCGATGTCCTGGTACAGCGGCTGCCAGTCGCCGGGCGTGCCGGTCTTGATCCCGCGCTCGTCGTAGTGGAGTTCGCGCACCTGCAGGCACTGCTTGTTCGGGATCAGCGGGTGGCTGCAGGGCTTGGCCTGGGCAGCGACTTCGAGGAACACGGTCTCGCCCGGTCCGCCGTAACGCGTTTCGGCGGTGGCCTCGCCGCGGAACGTCAGCACCTCGCCGTCGGCGGAGGTCAACGTCAGTTGCGGTTCGGCGTCGCTGCGCAGCGCGATCGTCTGCGGTGCTTCCAGGCGCTTGCCGATGGCTTGGTCGAGCGCCATCAGCTTCGGGTCGGTGCAGGCCATCAGCGTGGCGGCCAGGCGCGCCACCTGCAGGCGGTCACCGGCGATCGTGTAGCCGCCACTCATGCGGTTGCAGGCGTTGCCGACGCTGACGCGGCCGTCGCGGAAATCGAGCTGCAACGGCTTGTCGGCGCGGGCAAACAACGCCTCGATGCGTTGACCCTTGGCATCGACCGCCTGCGCGAGCTGCCAGTGCTGGCTGGCCAGCGCGGTTTCGTCGATCGACGCGGCCGGCGCGCTGGTCGCCACCGGTGCCGGCGTGGCGGATGGCGCGGTTGCCTCCGGAGGGGTCGGCGCCTTGGCGCAAGCGGCGAGGGCCAGGGGAAGGGCAAGCAGCATCAGTCGGTTCATTGCGGTCTCCATTGCGGGTGCCAATGGAAACGCAGCCATGCCTAAAACGGGGTGAAGGCGCGCCGCTGCACGCCAGTGCGGATTCACAAGTGCGTGTTCAGCTACCGGTCGGAACCAGCAACAGCAGCGCCGCGCCCAGCACGAAGCGATAGATCGCGAACGCGGTGAAGCGGTGGCTCTGGATGTAGTGCAGCAGCCACTTCACGGCCACGAACGCGGTGATCGCCGAGGCGACGAAGGCCACTGCCAGCGCGGTCCAGTCCTCGTGCGCGGCTTCGCCGTTGCCCAGCACGTCCACCAATTCGTACGCGGTCGCCGCGAACATGGTCGGGATGCCGACCAGGAACGCGAACTCGGTGGCCGCCGCGCGCGAGGTCGTACCGGCCAGCAGCGCGACGAAGATCGTCGCCGCCGAGCGCGAAGTACCCGGGAACACACCGGCCACGACCTGGGCGATGCCGACCAGGATCGCCACCGTCCAGGTGATGGCGGCGCGTTCGCCGAGCTTGTCGGCGCGCTTGGCGGCGAAATGCTCGGCCGCGATCATCCACACGCCGCCGAGCACCAGCGCCCACGCAATCGGGGTCACCTGGTCGGGCAGTTCGAAGCCGAGCTTCTTGACCACGATGCCGAGCACCGCGGTCACGCCGAACGCCGCGGCGAGCTTGAATGCGTAGTCGCGCGCCTGCGCCGGGGTCAGCGCCATGCCGGCCGGGCTGTGCTCGGCGCTGGCGCGGTGGCCGATGAAGCCCATCGCCAGGTCCCACAGCCGTTGCCGGTAGATCAGCACCACCGCGAGGATCGCGCCGGCCTGGATCGAGATGTTGAACAGATCGCTGCGGTGCCCGAGCCAGCGTTCGGCAATCAGCAGATGGCCGGTGCTGGAGATCGGCAGGAACTCGGTGATGCCTTCGATGATGCCGAGCAGCAGTGCGGCGAACAGGTCAGTCATGCAGTGGGCCGGTCAGGAGGTTGCGGGACGCTGAGGCGCGCGAACGCGGCAGCATACCGGATCGAGGTTTGCACCTTGCTGAAGCAACGGCACTCAAAAGCGCACCATGATGGTGCGGCCCGGTTCGGGGCCTGCCCGTGCCCCTATGGAATTCAGCGGGTTACGAGCAGCCAGAAGTTGGCACGTTCATTGCTTCGTAATAGACAAGTGCGGCCAACGCGGCCGGCTTTTCCACTGCCATCCCCTGTCCCGGAGTACCCATGTCGCTCGAACACGTAGAAAAGCTGATCAAGGACCACAAGGTCGAATTCGTCGACCTGCGCTTCGTCGACATGCGCGGCGTGCAGCACCACGTGACCTTCCCCAAGTCGATCGTCGAGCCGGCCCTGTTCGAGGACGGCAAGATGTTCGACGGCTCCTCGATCAGCGGCTGGAAGGGCATCAACGAGTCCGACATGGTGCTCCTGCCCGATGCCAGCACCGCGTTCCTGGACCCGTTCACCGCCGACCCGACGCTGGTGCTGACCTGCGACATCCTCGACCCGGCGACCATGCAGGCCTACTCGCGCGATCCGCGCGGCGTCGCCAAGCGCGCCGAGGCCTTCCTCAAGTCCAGCGGCATCGCCGACCAGGCCTTCTTCGGCCCGGAACCGGAATTCTTCATCTTCGACTCGGTCCGCTTCGCCAATGACATGGGCCACACCTTCTTCCACATCGACTCGGAAGAAGCGCACTGGAACTCCGGCCGCGAGTACGACGGTGGCAACACCGGCTACCGCCCGATGGTGAAGGGCGGCTACTTCCCGGTGGCCCCCCTCGATTCGCTGCACGACCTGCGTGCCGAGATGTGCAAGACGCTGGAACTGGTCGGCATGGAAGTGGAAGTGCACCACCACGAAGTGGCCAACGCCGGCCAGTGCGAGATCGGCACCAAGTTCAACTCGCTGGTGAAGAAGGCCGACGAGCTGATGACGATGAAGTACGTCATCAAGAACGTCGCCCACCGCAACGGCAAGACCGCGACCTTCATGCCCAAGCCGATCGTCGGCGACAACGGCAGCGGCATGCACGTGCACCAGTCGCTGGCCAAGGGCGGCGTCAACCTGTTCACCGGCGACGGCTACGGCGGCCTGTCGCAGATGGCGCTGTGGTACATCGGCGGCATCTTCAAGCACGCCCGCGCGATCAACGCCTTCACCAACTCCGGTACCAACAGCTACAAGCGCCTGGTGCCGGGCTTCGAAGCGCCGGTGATGCTGGCCTACTCGGCCCGTAACCGTTCGGCCAGCTGCCGCATCCCGTTCGTGTCCAACCCGAAGGCGCGCCGCATCGAGATCCGCTTCCCGGATCCGATCCAGTCGGGCTACCTGACCTTCGCCGCGCTGATGATGGCCGGCCTGGACGGCATCAAGAACCAGATCGACCCGGGCGCACCGAGCGACAAGGACCTCTACGACCTGCCGCCGGAAGAAGAGAAGAACATCCCGACCGTGTGCCACAGCCTCGACCAGGCGCTGGAAGCACTCGACAAGGATCGCGACTTCCTCAAGGCCGGCGGCGTGTTCACCGACGACTTCATCGACGGCTACATCGCGCTGAAGATGCAGGAAGTGACCCGCTTCCGCGCGGCCACGCACCCGCTCGAATACCAGATGTACTACACCGTCTGACGCAACGAAGCTCCCTCCCCTGCGAAAGCAGGGGAGGGTTGGGGAGGGGTGCTCTTCGCCTGATGGCCCGAGCATCCGCGGCGCTCCGCGCCGCGACCCCCTCCCAACCTCCCCCTGCAAGCAGGGGGAGGGGCCGGAACCAACGCTTCAACCAATCCACGAGGTAACCCGAATCGACGGGCTGCGCCCGCCGCAAGGCGAAGTGCGTCCCAGTGATGGCGCGGGAGACGACACCAACGTCCGCGTTGCAAGAGCACGAAGCAATGACCGGGGAGGGGCCACCGCTTATGAGGAGCCTGCGTCATGTCGTCTCGAACCACTGCAAGCAAGACCTGCGCTGCAACCGTCGTCTCCATGGCGCTCGCTGGCCTGGGGATCGTGAACGCACACGCCGGCACGTCCGGCTCACTGGCGTTGACCAGTGATTACCTTTTCCGCGGCATCTCGCAGAACAACCAGGAACCGGCCCTGCAGGGTGGCATCGAATATGCCGCCGACAGCGGCTTCTACGTCGGCACCTGGGGCAGCAACGTCAGCTGGCTGTCGGACACGGTGGTGGATCCCGACTCGATCTCCAACAGCGTCGAGCTCGACTTCTACGGTGGCTACCGTGGCAAGTTCGGCGAGAGCGTGGGCTTCGATGTCGGCGCGTTGTACTACTGGTATCCCGGCGACTATCCCTCGGGCTTCAACAGCCCCGACACCGGCGAGCTCTACTTCGGCATCAGCGCCGGGGTGTTCTCCGCCAAGTACTCCTATGCCCTGACCGATCTGTTCGGCTACGCCGATTCGGACGGCAGCGGCTATCTCGACGCCGCGGTGAACTGGGAGTTCGTGCCGACCTGGACGCTCAACGCCCATGCCGGCAAGCAGTGGATCGAGAACAACGAGGACTTCGAGTACGTCGACTGGAAGCTCGGCGTCACCAAGTCCTTCGACGGCGGCTTCGCCATCGCCCTGGCCTACCTCGACACCGACGCGGAAGAGGCGCTCTACACCAACCGCTACGGCAACTACCTCGGCGACGACACCGTGGTGCTGACCCTCACCAAGACCTTCTGAGGCAGGGCGCACCCCAGATGACCCATCCCACACGAGCCATCCAGACCCACGGAGCTGCGAGATGAAACTGATCACCGCGATCATCCGGCCGTTCAAGCTCGACGAGGTGCGCGAAGCGCTCACCGAAGTCGGCGTGTCCGGCATCACCGTCACCGAAGTAAAGGGTTTCGGCCGACAGAAAGGCCACACCGAGCTCTATCGCGGTGCCGAGTACGTCGTCGACTTCCTGCCCAAGCTCAAGGTCGAGTGTGCCGTTGCCGAATCGATCCTCGATACGGCCCTGGAAGCCCTGCAGGCCGCCGCGCGCACGGGCAAGGTAGGTGACGGCAAGATTTTTGTTCAAGCGCTGGAGCACACGGTGCGCATCCGCACCGGCGAGCTCGATGACGATGCGTTGTGAGGGTGACGCACATGGACACGACGCTCAGACCAGACCTGACGAAGCCGTCATCCCCGCGCAGGCGGGGACCCAGTGACGCTGCTTCGCCCATCACCGCCATCGAGAGGAACGTCGACGTGACAAGTTCAACGACACTGGGTTCCCGCCTTCGCGGGAATGACGGGGGGCCGGCGTCGCCTCCCACCGATCGCAGCCGCATGGTCGACGCCTTCCGCCAGCCGCGCCTGCTGGCAGCCTTGGCCATGCTGACACTGCCCGGACTCGCTCTCGCGCAGGATGCCGCCGCCGCGGCCGCACCGGTGGCCAACAAGGGCGACGTCGCCTGGCTGCTGACCTGTGCGGCGCTCGTGATCTTCATGACGCTGCCCGGGTTGGCGCTGTTCTACGGCGGCCTGGTGCGCAGCAAGAACGTCCTGTCGGTGCTGATGCAGTGCTTGCTGGTGTTCTCGCTGGTGGCGGTGTTGTGGGCGCTGTACGGTTACTCGCTGGCCTTCACCACCGGCAACGCCTTCATCGGCGGCTGGGATCGCCTGTTCGCCAAGGGCCTGGACGCCACGGCGATGGGCGCTACCTTCACCAAGGGCGTGTACATCCCGGAGCTGGTGTTCTTCGTGTTCCAGGGCGCCTTCGCCTGCATCACCTGTGCACTGATCGTCGGCGCGTTCGCCGAGCGGGTGAAGTTCGCCGGGGTGATGCTGTTCACCGTGCTCTGGTTCACCTTCGCCTACGCGCCGATGGCACACATGGTGTGGTTCTTCCCGGGTCCGGATGCGTTCACCGGCAATGATGTCGTGCCGGGCGTGCTGGCCCAGTCCGGCTTCCTGTTTGCCAAGGGGGCGCTGGACTTCGCCGGTGGCACGGTGGTGCACATCAACGCCGCGGTCGCAGGCCTGGTCGGCTCGTACGTGATCGGCAAGCGGGTGGGCTATGGGCGCGAGGCGATCAAGCCGCACAACCTGACCCAGACCATGGTCGGTGCCTCGATCCTGTGGGTGGGCTGGTTCGGCTTCAACGCCGGTTCCGCGCTGGAAGCCAACGCGGTCGCTGCGCAGGCCTTCGTCAACACCTTCCTCGCCACCGCAGCGGCGGTGCTGGGCTGGACGGCGGTGGAGTGGATCAGCAAGGGCAAGCCGTCGATGCTGGGTGCAGCATCGGGCGCCGTGGCCGGACTGGTCGCAATCACGCCCGCGGCCGGCTTCGTCGGCATCTGCGGCGCGTTGATCATCGGCGCGCTCGCCGGCGCGGTGTGCCTGTGGGGAGTGAACGGACTCAAGCGCCTGCTGGGTGCCGACGACGCACTGGACGTGTTCGGCGTGCACGGGATCGGCGGCATCCTCGGTGCGCTGCTCACCGGCGTGTTCGCCTCGCCGGCGCTCGGCGGTGCGGGCCTGTGGGACTACGTCACCGAGACCGCGTTGCCGGAGTACTCCATCGCTTCGCAGGTGTGGATCCAGCTGCAGGGCGTGCTGGTGACGGTGGTGCTGTCGGGCGTGGTCGCGCTGGTGGCCTTCCTGATCGTGAAGTACACGGTCGGCCTGCGCGTATCGGAAGAGTCCGAGCGCGAAGGACTCGACATCACCTCGCACGGTGAATCGGCGTACGAGAACTGATGCCCAAGCCCCTCTCCCACAAAGGGGGAGGGGCAACATCAAGATCAGGAGCACAACGCCCTCCCCTTCAAGGGGAGGGTTGGGAGGGGATGGGTGCCCGGGCTACGGCACCCTGTCGACCGCGAACCTGGATTTACGCCCGCCGCCGAGCAACCTCACTCACCGCCGCAATCCCCAGCGTCAGCCCCAGCATCGACAGGAACTGGATCCGCGTATCGGATCCCGACAGCAACAGCAGGAAGATCAACCCCAGGATCGCCAGCGCGATCACCGTCAGATACGGAAAGCCACGCATCCGGAACGGCAGCCGCGTACCGGCACGATCGGCGCGGCGACGCAGGATCAGCTGCGACACCAGTGAAATCGTCCACACCAGCAGGCAAGTCGATCCAACCACGTTGAGCAGCACCGGCAGCACCTTGCCCGGGTAGCGCAGCTCCAGCGCGGTGGCGATGAAGCCGAACACCACGCACGACAGCACCGCCGCCACCGGCACATGGCGAGCGTTCACCTGCGCCAGCCAGCGCGGTGCCTCGGCGCGCTCGGCCAGCGAATGGATCATGCGCGAGGCGCCGTAGAGGTTGGCGTTGAGTGCGGACAGCAGCGCGATCACCGCGATCAACGTGATCGCCGTCGCCGCGCCGGGAATTTTCGCCGCCTCCAGCACCGCCGCGAACGGCGACGACAGCGCCGGGCTCGTCCACGGCACCACCGCGATGATCACGCTCAGCGAGCCGATGTAGAACACCAGGATGCGCCAAGCCACGGTGCGGATCGCGCGGGCGATGCTGCGCTCGGGATCCTGGGTCTCGGCCGCGGCGACGGCGACGATCTCGGTGCCGCCGAAGGCGAACACCACCACCAGCAGCGCCGCACCGATCCCGGCCAGGCCCTTGGGCGCGAAGCCGCCATGGTCGACGAAGTTCGACAGGCCCGGCGAGGCGACCTCGGGCAGCAGGCCCAGCAGCAGCGCGACGCCGATCAGGATGAAGGCGACGATCGCCACGACCTTGAGGATCGCGAACCAGAACTCGAACTCGCCGAAATTCTTCACGCCCATCAGGTTGATGGCGGTGAAGAACAGCATGAAGGTCAGCGACGCCAGCGGCACCGACAACGAAGGCCACACCGTCGCCAGCAATCCGGCGGCGCCGACCGATTCGGCGGCGATCACGATCACCAGCTGCGCCCACCACAACCAGCCCACCGTCGCGCCGGCGGTCGCGCCCATCGCATCGGCGGCATACACCGAAAACGCGCCGCTGGCCGGTTTGGCCGCAGCCATCTCGCCGAGGGCGTTCATCACGATGATCACCAGCGCGCCGGCGACCAGGTACGAAATCAGCACCGCCGGTCCGGCCGCCTGCACGCCTACGCCGGAACCGAGGAACAGGCCGGCGCCGATCGCGCTGCCCAGTCCCATCATGATCAGCTGCCGGGGTTTGAGCGCGTGGCTGAGCTGAGTCGTTGCGATGGCTGGAGTGGCGGGAGCGGGCATCAACGATTCCGGGCAGCGGTCGGGCGGACACAATAGCGTGTCCGGCGCCTGCCGCATTGACCGACCGCACTGCCATCGGTTGCGTAGGAGCGAGCTTGCTCGCGAACAGGCACATCCGCACGCCATTCGCGAGCAAGCTCGCTCCTACGCATGGCACAGGCTATCTGGGCTTGGCCAGCGGGACGGTCGATCCTGCCGGGCGATCCAGGCGCGGTCGTCCCTCATCCGTCCAGTACACGCGCTGGATCCGCGGCGAGCGCTTGGCGGTGCACTTCATGTCCGGGCCGGGATTGGCGTGATAGACGATCCAGGTCTCGTCGCCCCTGGCCGACTGGAAGAAGCCGTTGTGCCCCGGCGCGTAGACGCCGCGCTGCGGATCCTTGGCCAGGATCGGCGCCGTCGCCTTTGTCCAGGCCGACGCATCGAGTGGATCGCTGCCGGGCGCGGCGCGCAGCAGGCCGATCGCATAGTCGTCGGACCAGCAGGCACTGCCCGAGTACGACAGGAACAGGTCGCCCTTCGGACCGGCCAGGAACTCCGGGCCTTCGAGGATCTGCCGACCGCCCTGGCGTTCCCAGGCCTGGTCGGGGCGGGCGATGATGGTTTCCGCGCCGGTCAGCGTCCACGGATCGGACATCCGCACGATCGCCAGCACGCTGTCGGGCCCGACATACGGCGAGTAGATGAAGTAGCGCTTGCCGCCGTGGGCGAACGTGGTGCCGTCGATGCCCGTGTGCGCCGTCTTGAGGCGGCCGCGGTCGATCCACTTGCCCCGGGTCGGATCATCGCCTGGGTTCTCGAGCACGAAGATGCCGCGATGGGCATCTTCGTCGTGACCGCTCGCTGCGGCCGTGTAGTAGATGTACCAGCGCCTGCCGATGCGGTGGAGTTCGGGCGCCCATATCGATATCGCGTTCGGCCCGGTGGCCGGCGGCCGCCACACCGTGACCTCCGGCGCATCGGCCAGGCGAGTGAGGTCGGTGGTCTTGCGGATCGCCAGTCGGTCGCCGAGCGTGTTCATGTAGAAGTAGGCGTCGCCGTCGCGGACGATCCACGGGTCCGGTCCGGATGGCAGCAACGGATTGACGAAGGTATCGACATCGGCCGCCTGCGCGGCCGCGGCGCAGAGCACCAGCAGGCCTGCCGCCAGCCGCGTCATGCAGTGGGACATCGGCGCATCTCCTTTGTTGTGGCATGTCGGCGCCCGTCGGCCAGCGCAGGCTCGCCGGGGTTGCTTGCGAGCAGCAGACCTAATCATATAATCCGACAAATTCAAAGTTGCGCCGCAACAGGCGGCGGACTGCGACGTCGCGAGTCTTCAGCGCCTGCCAACCACACGAGTCCAAGCATGAGCGAGACGCACGCCGACGCCATCGTCGGCATCAACTGGGGCAGTTCCAACTTCCGCGCCTATCTCATCGCGCCTGGTGGCCAGGTGCGCGACTCGCTGGAGGCGGCCGCCGGAGTTGCGACCCTCACGCGCGACGGCATGGCCGGGATGGCAGCGCAGGTCCGCGCGCGATGGCCGCAGGTCGCGCGCGTGTACGCGGCGGGCATGATCGGCTCCAACATCGGCTGGGCCGACGCAGGCTACGTCGATTGCCCGGCCGGCCTGCAGCAGCTCCGAGGCGGCTTGCTGCCGGTCAGCATCGGCGGTCTGGAGGCCGCGATCGTGCCCGGCCTCGCCTGCGTGCGCAGTGGCGACGGCGCACCGGACATCATGCGCGGCGAAGAAACCGAACTGTTCGGGCTGCTCGCCGCCGGCCAGCTTGGCGACGCGCCGGTCGTGGCGCTTCCGGGCACGCACACCAAATGGGTGCGCATGCACGAAGGCCGGGTGAGTGAGTTCATGACGGCGATGTCGGGCGAGATCTTCGACCGCTTGACCGCAACTGGACTGCTCTCCTCCATCGTCGAGGAGGGCGCCGCCGCCGATGGGCCGGCATTCCGCGACGGCGTGCGCAATGCGGTCGATCGCAAGCTGGGGCTGGGCGCGCTGCTGTTCGGCGCGCGCGCGCGCGTGATCCGCGGCGCACTCGCGCGCAAGGACGCCGGCGCATACCTGCGCGGCGTACTCATCGGATCGGAAATCGCCGATGCCCTGGCGCTGTATCCGCAAATGCGCACCGCGACGCTGCCGCTGGTGGGCTCGGCGGCGGTCAGTGCGCTGTACCAGGCAGCGTTGGCGGAGCTGGGCATCGCCTCACGCCCGGTGGCCTCGGCCGATGCGGTCGTACGCGGATTCCTCGAGATCGACGCGCTCTGCCGGTCATCGCGCCCGGCCTGATCGCGTTGCGGGTTGCCCGGAAACCTCGTCGGGCCGGACCCTTGTTGCAGCGCAACGTGCGTATTGTCTGATTATATGTTTTTGTAACGTCCACGCCGATTGGGAGGTCGACAGTGACGGGGCAAGGCACGGTATGGGCGATGTGGTGTGCGGGCGCGTTGGCGCTTGCGGCCACTGCAACGACGAGCGCCCAGGAGCGCGCGGTGGCGGGCACGCTGCCGGACGGCAGCAAGGTCGAAACGATCACGCTGCGCGACGGCAGCGGCATGCAGGCTCGCGTGCTGACCCTCGGCGCGGCATTGCATTCCCTGGAGGTTCCCGACCGCGACGGCCGCTACGCCGATGTCGTGCTCGGCGATTCCACGCTCGCCGCGACCCTGGCCACGCCACAGTACTTCGGCACCACCGTTGGCCGCTTTGCCAATCGCCTGGCCAAGGGCAAGTTCATCCTCGACGGCCGCGAGTACTCGGTTCCGGTCAACAATGGCGTCAACAGCCTGCACGGTGGGACGCGCGGCTTCGACAAGGTGGTCTGGGAAGTGATCGAGGCCAGGTCCGATCGCACGACCTTGCGCTACGTCAGCCCCGACGGCGACCAGGGCTATCCCGGCAAGCTGACCGTCACCGCCACCTACGCGCTGGAAGGCAACGGCCAGCTGGCGATCGAATACCGTGCGAGCACCGACAAGCCGACCATCGTCAACCTCAGCAATCACGCTTACTGGAACCTGTCGGGCGAAGGCTCGGGCACGGCGATGGAGCAGGAGCTGGTGATCGCCGCCGATGCCTATACGCCGGTCGATGCGACCCTGATTCCGACCGGCGAGTTCACGCCGGTGGCCGGCACCGTCTTCGACTTCCGCACGCCCAAGCCGATCGGCCGCGACCTGCGCACCGGTTCGGAAACGCAACTTCTGTACGGCCGCGGCTACGACCACAACTGGGCCGTCAGTCGCGCGCCGGTCAAGCAGCTGCGCGAAGTCGCGCGCGTGCGCGATCCGCGCTCAGGCCGGGTGATGTCGCTGTCGTCGGCGCAGCCGGGCCTGCAGTTCTATTCGGGCAACTTCCTCGATGGCACCACGGTCGGCAAGAGCGGCCACGTGTACCGCCAGGGCGATGCCTTCGTGCTCGAACCCCAGTTGTTCCCCGACACGCCGAACCAGGGCAGTTTCGGTTCGGCGCGTCTTGCGCCCGGTCAGAAGTACGTGAACCGCATGGTTTACCGCTTCTCTGTCGAACAGGACGCAAGCAAGACCCGCTGAACGCCAACGGTTGAGCGGCGGCCTGCACGGCGCCGATGCCGCCGCAGCACGATGGTCGCCCATCGTGGACGCCGGAGGCATGCCTGACACCAACCCGGTCCGAATCTGGAAAGGAGAAGCATCCGATGCAAAAGTGGCTGACGCACCTGCTGGCAGGCATGCTGATCGCGGCGGTGCCCATCGCACTGCCCGTGCAAGCCGCCGAAGGCGCACGCTGGTCGCAGGCCCAGGCCAACGAGTGGTACGAACGCCAGCCGTGGCTGGTCGGCAGCAACTACATACCGGCCAACGCGATCAACCAGCTGGAGATGTGGCAGGCCGAGACTTTCGACCCCAAGCGTATCGACCTGGAACTGGGCTGGGCCGCGGACATGGGCATGAACACGATGCGCGTGTTCCTGCACGACCTGGCCTGGCAGAAGGATCCGGCGGGCTTCAAGCGCCGCCTCGATACCTTCCTGCAGATCTCGGCCAGGCACGGCATCCGGCCGATGCTGGTGTTGTTCGATTCGTGCTGGGATCCTGATCCGAAACTTGGCCCGCAGCGCCCGCCGATCCCCGGCGTGCACAACTCCGGATGGGTGCAGGGCCCGGGTACTGCCGCACTCGACGACCCCAGGCAGCACCCGCGCCTGGAGCGCTACGTCAAGGACATCGTCGGCAGCTTCGGCAAGGACGATCGCGTGCTCGCCTGGGACGTGTGGAACGAGCCCGACAACGAAGGCGGCGGCAGCGGCTACTACACGCCGCGCGAATCGAAGCACAAGTTCGATCGCGTCGCCGAACTGCTGCCGCAGGTGTTCGCCTGGGCCCGCTCGCAAAGCCCGACCCAGCCGCTGACCAGTGGCGTGTGGCACAACCCGGACTGGAACCGGCTCGACAAGCTCAATCGTGTCGAGAAGGTGCAGATCGAGCAGTCGGACGTGATCTCGTTCCACACCTACTCGTGGCCGGAAGACTTCGAGCAGCGCGTGCGCGAGCTTGAGGTGTACGGACGTCCGCTGCTGTGCACCGAGTACCTGGCACGCGGCGCCGGTTCCACCATCGACGGCGTGCTGCCGGTGGCCAAGCGCCATAACGTGGCGATGTACAACTGGGGCTTCGTCGATGGCAAGACCCAGACACGCTTCCCTTGGGATTCGTGGGAGCGACCGTATACCCAGAAGCCGCCGACGCTCTGGTTCCATGACCTGCTGCACGGCGACGGAAAGCCATACCGGGCACGCGAGATCGAAATCATCCGCGCCCTCACCAAGACCCCAAAGAAAGAAGTTCCTGCCCTCTGACTCGAGTGTCCACCGGTCGCGACTGACGACCGGTGCGGAACGCTCACGCCTTCGTCCGGAGACGATGCCATGAACCGACGTTACTCCCGCTCGCTGTTGTCGCTGTCGATCCTGTCCGCGCTGGTGCTGCCGGTGCTGGCGCAAGCCCAGGACGTCGCGGCCGGCGCCACCGCGCAACAGTCCCAGTCCGTCGCCCCGACCCCGTCGCAGGCCGCGCCCGAATCGCAGGAAGCCAAGGACCTCGATACCGTCGTCGTCACGGCCCTGCGCCAGAGCCTGGAAACCGCGCAGTCGATCAAGCAGGACTCGGACATGATCGTCGACTCGATCGTGGCCGAGGATATCGGCAAGCTGCCCGACAACAGCGTCGCCGACGCGCTGCAGCGAGTGACCGGCGTGCAGATCGCGCAGGGCGGGCAGGGCGAGGCGACCTCGGTGGTGATCCGCGGCCTGCCCAATGTCATCAGCACCCTCAACGGCCGCGAGATCTTCAGCAGCTCCGGTCGTGGCTTCGCCTTCCAGAACCTGCCGGCGACCGCGGTCAGGGAGCTCAATGTCTACAAGACCAGCGACGCCACTCTCCCTCTCGGTGGCATCGCCGGCCTGGTCAACATCCAGCTCCGCCGTCCGTTCGATTTCGATGGCCGCGAAATCGCCGGCACCTATACCGCCACCCACAGCAAGTACGGTGGCAAGATCGATCCCAATGCCAGCCTGCTCTTCAGCGACCGCTGGGACACCGACGCCGGCGAGTTCGGCGCGCTGGTGAACTTCGGCTACCAGGCCAAGGAGTATGCGTACGACGCGGTCTGGGGCGACTTCCCGAAAGTGGTCACCGACGGCAGCGGCGCGCCGATCCGCAGCGACGACGGCAACCTGATCGCCGCGCCCAACGGCTGGGGCACCGCCTACAACGACGGCTACCGCGAGCGCGGCGCGTTCAACTACGCGCTGCAGTGGAAGCCGCGCGACGACACCGAGGTCTACCTCGAAGGCATGTACGACTGGGTCCGCGACAGCTTCTCGCAGGCCTTCTACTTCACCTTCCCCGTCGGGGTGGTCTCGCCGTCACAGCTCGGCGTGGGTGGCCACTGCTATCCCAACCAGCTCGACGGCGCGCTGGCAGGGCAGACCATCTGCGACGCGACCAGTGGCTCCTGGACCGGCGACACGTACTCGGCCACCAGCACCCAGGCGCACAAGCAGCGCGGCCAGGACATCCAGAACGCGCTGGGCGTGAAGTGGGACGGCGACCGGTTGCATCTCTCCACCGAGATCTCGCGCACCTCCGGCTACTACCGCGACGAAAACTTCATCATCGACACCTTCCTCAGCGGACCGATCACCACGGTTTGGGAAGGCACCGCCGGCTCCCACCAGAACTGGTACCTGGCCGGCGACCCGGCCCTGGATCCGTCGCGCTTCTACCTCAACGGCCTGTTCCAGACCTGGGGCTATTCGTACGGCGAAGAGAACGACTGGCGCGGTGATGGCCACTTCGACTTCGTCGACGGCCCGATCGCCTCGCTGCAGTTCGGCCTGCGCTATGCCGATCGCACTTCCACCGCCAAGGGCAGCGTCGAGATCTCGACCCCGCCGCCGGGCGGTGCCGGCACCGGCAACATCGTCGAGACGCCCAATCCCGACAACCAGGTGGTCTCGCGTTTCCCCGGCGCCAACTTCTTTTGCAGCAAGCGTGGCAACGAAGCGCTGCACCAGAAGTTCCTGGTGCCGTGCTACGACTACCTGATCGACAGCGCCGACTACCTGCGCACCCTGTACGGACTGCCGACCGGCCTGGCACCGGAAAACCCGGGTCGCTTCTTCGACATCGGCGAGGAGAAGCTGGCCGGTTACCTGCAGGCCAAGTACGACACGGAGCTGTTCGGCGTGCGCGTCGACGGCCTGGTCGGTGCGCGCATCGAGCGCGTCGAGCGTGACCTCAACGCCTTCTCGTTCGACGCCAGCACCGGCGTGTACTCGCCGCTCAGCCGCAGCACCAAGGACACCAACACGCTGCCCAACGCCAGCGCCAACATCCACTTCAACGACGAGTGGCAGCTGCGCCTGGTCGCGGCAAAAACCCTGAGCTATCCGGACTTCGGCGCGCTCAATCCGTCGATCTCGCTCAACCCGGGCACCATCAACCGCGCCGGCATCGCCGCCAGCGGCAACCCGGACCTGACCCCGATCGAGTCGAAGAACTACGACGCCTCGATCGAGTGGTACTTCTCGCCGGTCGGCTATGCCAGCGCAGGCCTGTTCTACCGCGACATCGACGGCTACATCCAGAACTACGTCACCAACGTCACCATCGGCGGCGAACCGTTCGAGCTGTCCTCGCCGCAGAGCGCCGGCAGCGGTCATCTGCAGGGTGTGGAACTGGCCTGGCAGCAGACCTTCGACTTCCTGCCCGGTGCCTGGAACGGCCTGGGTGCGCAGTTGAACTACACCTACATCGACGGCACCACCCGCTCGCCGGAGTTCATCGGCGGCCCGGAGGTCGAGCAGCCGCTGCAGAACGTCTCCAAGAACAACTACAACGCGGTGCTGTTCTACGAGAACTTCGGCGTGTCGGCGCGACTGGCCTACGGCTACCGCAGCCGGTACATCGACTTCTTCACCCAGCCGACCGTGGCTGGCAACGAAGACCAGGTCGAGCCGGCCAGTTCGCTCGACTTCTCGATCAGCTACGACGTGACCGAACAGGCGACCGTGGTGCTGTCGGCCACCAACCTGCTGGGCAACAACCTGCACCAGTTCTGGGGTGACGGCGATACGCGTCCGCGCGATATCCGTTTCCAGGACCAGACCATCGGCCTGGGCTTCCGGTTCAAGCTGTGACGGTGCGCGTCGCCGCCGCCGCATGGTTGATCGCGCCGATGCTGCTATGCACCGGCGCGGTTACGGCCGCGCCGGACACAATCGGCGCTGTCGGCAAGCGCCTGGCCGTCGGCGTCGGCTACGTCTCGGCGGTGCGCCTGGCACACCAGCCGGGCGCGCAGGACAACGGTCGCATGCTGCTGGTGTTCGAGCCGTCGGCGACCGGCGGCATCCCGCTGTATGAAAGTCGCGACGACGGCGATCGCTGGCGCCAGGTCGGCGAAGTCGACGACCAGTCGCACGGCGACCGCAAGCATTGGCAACTGCGCTGGCAACCGCACCTGAGCGAACTGGCCCGCAGCAGCAGCGACCTCGCGGCCGGCACCCTGCTGCTGGCCGCCAATGCCATCCACCGCAACGACCAGGGCCAGCTGATCCAGCAGGACCTGCAGCTCTACGCCAGCAGCGACGGCGGAGAACGCTGGTCTTACCTCAGCACGATTGTCGAAGGTCGCGGCCAGCCCAGCGACCGCCTCAACCAGGGCGTGTGGGAGCCGTACATCGTCGTGCTCGACGACGGTCGCATGGTGGCCTTCTACTCCAGCGAGCAGCACAAGCAGCGCGGTTTCAACCAGCTGCTCGCGCACAAGGTGTCGCGCGACGGCGGCCGCAGTTGGGGCGAGGAGCAAGTCGACGTTGCCCTGCCCGGCGGTGTCGAGCGCCCGGGCATGGCGATCGTCACGCGCACCGGCACCGGCTACGCGATGGTCTACGAGAACATCGACGGCGAACGCAACGGCCAGGTGCACCTCAAGACCAGCCGCGACGGCCTCGACTGGGGTGATCCCGGCGACCGCGGCGTGGCGATCCAGACCGCATCCGGCGCCTGGCCTTCAGCGTGCCCGATCGTGCGCTGGTTCCCGGGCGAGACCGCCGACGGCGTGCTGCTGGTCGCCGCTCAGCGCGCCGGCGGTGGAGGCGATGCCGGCGGCCGCACGCTGTACTGGAACGACAAGGGCGGGCGCGGGCCGTGGTGGGAAACGCCGGCACCGGTGCAGAAGGTCACCGGCAACATCCACGCCGGATGGACCCAGGCGATGGTGATGCGCGGCGACGGCGAGCTGCTGCACGTGACCTCCTCGTCGACCGCGGTCGGGCCGGCGAAGGAAGAAGCCAACGAGATCCTGTACGCGTCGGCGCCCTTGGCCTTCAACCGTTACGAGGCCGAAGACAGCGTGCGTCGACGCGGCGCGCAGATCGACGACGCCAGCGCGTCGTCTGGTCGCAAGGTCCGCCTCGCCAGCGGCCCCGGCGCAGATCTTTCCTTCGACGTCCAGGCCGGTACCGCCGGCGTGCGCCGACTGCAGGTGCGTTACGCCGATATCGGCTTCGCCGCCGCGCCGCAGGTGCAGCTCAACGGCCACAAGCTCGTCGGGCATGCCGCCGACGTCAGCGCCGCGGGTTGGCGCATGGCCGAATTCGATGCGCCGCTGCAGGCCGGCAGCAACCGGATTGTCGTCGCCAACGCGCAGCGTCCGCTGGACTATGACTACCTCGCAATAACGCAGGTCGCGCCATGACTCACGACCCCATCCACGGTGCGACCGCAGTCGTGCTATACCCCTATTGTCGGATAATACGAGTGGCTGCCACGCGCCCGGCGCCGTGCCAAAGGGGATCCAGTGAGACAGATCGCGGTACGCAACCTGCACGACCAGGTGATACAGGAAATCGGCCGGCTGATCGTCAGTGGCAAGCTCAAGCCGGGCGAGCTGCTGCCGCGCGAGGAGACGCTCGCCCAGCGCATGGCGGTCAGCCGCACGGCGCTGCGCGAAGCGCTGAAGGTGCTCAGTTCCAAGGGCCTGATCGAGACGCGGCAGAAGACCGGGTCGCGCGTGCGCGACACCCGGCACTGGAACCAGCTCGACGCCGACATCCTGGCCTGGCGCTGCGCCTCCATGCCGACCGAGGACTTCGTCGAGAAGCTGGTGGAGATGCGCGAGATCATCGAGCCTGCGGCGGCGGCGGCGGCGGCACGCCGGCGCACGCCGGAGCAACTGGCGAAGATCAAGTCGGCCTACGAGGCGATGGCGGCCGCGGCCGACCTGGACGCCTGGGCCAAGGCCGATCTGGACTTCCACGAGCGGGTGCTGGATGCGGCCAACAACGAGCTGATGGGTTCGCTGTTCTCGGTCATCGACACCGCGCTGGGGGCGTACTTCCTGCTGTCGGCCAAGACTGCGGTCGACTTCAAGTATTCGTTGCCACGGCACTTCGCGGTCTACGACGCGATCAGGCTGAAGCGGCCGGAGCAGGCACGCGAATCCATGCACGGCATGATCGTCGACTCGCGCGCGAACATACGCGGACGCGGCAAGGCCCGCAAACCCGCGCGCTGAAGGTGTCGGCATGAGCGCCGGGTGGCTGCAACCGCTTCCGCTGGTTGCGATCCTGCGCGGGCTCACGCCGGAGCAAGCGCCGGCCATTGGCGCGGCGCTGTTCGAAGCAGGCTTCCGCATCCTCGAGGTGCCGCTGAACTCACCGCGGCCGCTCGACAGCATCGCGCGCCTGGCCAGCGACCTCGGCGACCACTGCCTGGTAGGCGCCGGCACGGTGCTCACGCCTGCGCAGGTCGACGAAGTTGCCCGCGCCGGCGGCCGCCTGATCGTGATGCCGCATGCCGATACAGCGGTGATATCCGCCGCGCGTGACGCGGGCCTGCGCTGCACGCCCGGCGTTGCCACGCCGACCGAAGCCTTTGCCGCGCTGCATGCCGGCGCCGATGCGCTGAAACTCTTCCCGGCAGAGCAGCTTCCGCCGCCGGTACTGAAGGCATGGCTGAGCGTGCTGCCGCGCGGAACCGCGCTGTTGCCGGTCGGCGGCATCACCCCCGAACGCATGACCGACTATCGCCTGGCCGGTGCTGCCGGTTTCGGTATCGGATCGGCGCTCTATGCGCCCGGAATGGATTCCGTCGAAGTGGGACGCCGCGCGCGCGCCTACGTCGACGCCTGGAACAAGACGAACACGATCGCCAGAAGCACGGACCCCCATCCATGAAGATCACCGCCATCACCACCTTCCTCGTTCCGCCGCGCTGGCTGTTCGTCCGCATCGACACCGATGCCGGCATCAGCGGCTGGGGCGAACCGGTCGTGGAAGGCCGCGCACACACCGTCGCCGCCGCCGTCGACGAGCTGTCGGACTATCTGATCGGCAAGGACCCACGCCGGATCGAGGACCACTGGAACGTGCTCTACCGCGGCGGCTTCTACCGCGGTGGCCCGGTGCTGATGAGCGCGCTGGCGGGCCTCGACCAGGCGCTGTGGGATATCCACGGCAAGGCCCTGGGCGTGCCGGTGCACGAACTGCTCGGAGGCCGCGTGCGCGACCGCATCCGCGTCTACTCGTGGATCGGCGGTGACCGCCCGGCCGATACCGCGCGCGCGGCGATGGAAGCGGTCTCGCGCGGCTTCACCGCCGTCAAGATGAACGCCACCGAGGAAGTGCAGATCGTCGATTCGCACGAAAAGGTCACCCATGTGCTGGAGAACGTACAGGCTGTCCGCGACGCAGTCGGACCGGAGATCGGGCTGGCGGTGGACTTCCACGGCCGCGTGCACAAGCCGATGGCACGCGTGCTGATGCGCGAGCTGTCGCCGTTCGGCCTGATGTTCATCGAGGAACCGGTGCTGTCCGAACACCTCGAGGCGATCCCGGAACTGGCCGCGCTGTCGCCGGCGCCGATCGCGCTGGGCGAGCGCCTTTACTCACGCTTCGACTTCAAGCGCGTGCTGCAGACCGGTGGCGTCGACATCATCCAGCCCGATCCGTCGCATGCCGGCGGCATCACCGAGACGCGCAAGATCGCCGCCATGGCCGAGGCCTACGACGTCGCCGTCGCGCTGCACTGCCCGCTGGGGCCGATCGCGCTGGCGGCGAACCTGCAGCTCGATGCGGTCTGCTACAACGCCTTCATCCAGGAACAAAGCCTGGGCATCCACTACAACGCCGGCAACGACCTGCTCGACTACCTCGCCGACCGCTCGCCGTTCGCTTACAAGGACGGCTACGTGGCGATGCCGACCGGACCGGGCCTGGGCATCGAGATCAACCAGGACTACGTTGACGAACGCGCCGTCGAAGGCCATCGCTGGCGCAATCCGGTCTGGCGCCATGCCGACGGCAGCGTGGCCGAATGGTGAGCCGACGATGACCGACAACATGCAACCAGGCGATCAATCAGGCGATCCGCGGCAGATGGCCCGCTACCCCAGCCTGTCCGGCCGGACGGTACTGATCAGCGGTGGCGCCACCGGCATTGGCGCCAGCTTTGTTGCCCACTTCGCCGCGCAGGGCGCACGCGTGGCGCTGCTCGACATCGACGACGCCGGCGCGCAGGCCCTGCTCGACAGCCTTGGCGACGTGCCGCATGCGCCGGTCTACCTGCACTGCGACGTCACCGATCTCGATGCGCTGCACGCGGCGATCGCACAGGCGCGGGCGCGGATCGGCCCGATCGCGGTCCTCATCAACAACGCCGCCAATGACGTGCGACACGCTTTCGGCGCGACCACGGCCGCCGACTTCGAACGCAACGTCGCCGTCAACCTGCGCCATCAGTACTTCGCCACGCAGGCCGTCGCCGACGACATGCGTGCACTCGGCGGCGGGTCGGTGATCTGCCTGGGCTCCACCGGCTGGATGATCAAGAACGCCGGCTACCCGATGTATGCGATGAACAAGTCGGCGGTGCACGGCCTGGTCAACGGCCTGGCGCGCGAGCTTGGCAAGGACCGCATCCGCATCAACGCGCTGGTGCCGGGGTGGGTGATTACCCGGAAGCAGCGGCGACTGTGGCTGGACGAGGAGGGCGAGGCGCAGATCCGCCGCGCCCAGTGCCTGCCAGGCCATCTGCAGCCGGAGGACCTGGCACGGATGGCGCTGTTCCTGGCCGCCGATGACAGCCGCATGTGCACCGGCCAGAGCTTCATCGTCGACGGCGGCTGGGTCTGACCATGCACGACCTGCGCGTCGCGGTGCCGGCCGGCAACCGGCTGGGCGAGGGCGTGTTGTGGTGCCCACGCGCGCAGGCGCTGTACTGGACCGACATCCAGGCGGCGATGCTGTGGCGCTACGTGCCGGCCGACGGCGCAGTGCGCTCCTGGCCGATGCCCGAGCGCCTGGCGTCGTTCGCGCTGTGCGAAGCCGACGGCTGGCTGCTGCTGGCGCTGGCATCGCGGCTGGCGTTCTTCCATCTGCAAACCGGCGAGCTGCGCGAACTGCTTCGCCTTGAGCTGCCGCCTGCGACCCGCGCCAACGATGGCGCCTGCGATCGCCAGGGTCGCTTCGTGTTCGGAACGATGCACGAGCCGGCCGTTGGTCCCAAGCAGGCATTGGGCCAGTTCTTCCGGCTCGAGGCCGACCTGCGGCTGCAATCGCTGCCGCTGCCGCGCGTGGCGATCGCCAACAGTGTCGCCTTCAGTCCGGACGGCACCACGCTGTACTTCTGCGACTCGCTGCAAAAGCGCATCGAACGCTGCCGATACGCAGATCGGCTGGGCCCGGTCTCGACGTTCGTCGATCTGTCCACGCTCGCTGGCGAGCCCGATGGCTCGACCGTCGACGCCGAAGGCGGTCTGTGGAACGCGCAGTGGGGCGCCTCGCGCGTGGTGCGCTACCTGCCCGATGGTCGGGAAGACCGGATCATCAGGCTGCCCACGTCGCAGCCTACGCGTGCGGCCTTCGGCGGTCCCGGCCTGGACACGCTCTACCTCACCAGCGCTTACGACGGGATGGATGCCGCGACGCGCGCCACCGACCGCCACGCCGGCGACCTGTTCGCCCTGGAACCGGGCGTAGCCGGACTCGCCGAATCCCGATTCGCCGGCGATCCGCACGCCGCGACCAGACTCCACCTTGCCTAGAGATACGCAATGAGCCTTTCCACCCTCGACGTCGGTATCGTGCTGGCCTATCTGGCGGGCATCTTCATCCTGGCCCAGCTGGTCTCGCGTGAGAAAGGCGGGCACCAGAAATCGGCGCAGGACTACTTTCTCGCCAGCCGCGCGCTGCCGTGGTGGGCGATCGGCGCGTCGCTGATCGCGGCGAACATCTCGGCCGAGCAGATCATCGGCATGTCCGGTTCGGGCTACGCCATCGGACTGGCCATCGCCTCCTATGAGTGGATGGGCGCAGCCACGCTGCTGATCGTCGGCAAGTGGTTCTTGCCGGTGTTCCTGCGCAACGACATCAACACCATGCCGCAGTTCCTCGAGGAGCGGTATGGCAATCGCATCCGCACGCTGATGGCGGTGTTCTGGCTGGGCCTGTACGTGTTCGTCAATCTCACCTCGATCCTGTGGCTGGGTTCGATCGCGGTGTCGCAGGTCGCCGGCATCAACCAGACGCTGGCGCTGGTGCTGCTGGGCGCGTTCGCGCTGGTCTACCAGCTGTACGGCGGGCTGAAGGCGGTGGCGCTGACCGACATCGTGCAGGTCACGCTGCTGGTGCTGGGTGGTTTGCTGGTTACCGGCATCACCCTGGGCCAGATCGGCCACGGCAGCGTCGTCGATGGCTTCATGACACTGTGGGCGCAGCATCCGGCCAAGTTCGAGATGATCCTCGACCGCGACAATCCCTTCTACAAGGACCTGCCGGGCATCTCGGTGCTGATTGGCGGCATGTGGGTTGCCAATCTCAGCTACTGGGGCTTCAACCAGTACATCATCCAGCGAGCGCTGGCCGCCAAGGACATCCGCGAAGCGCAGAAGGGCATCGTCTTCGCCGCTTTCCTGAAGCTGCTGATGCCGTTGATCGTGGTGGTGCCAGGCATCGCCGCGGTGATGCTGGCGCCGAACCTGGACCGTCCCGACGCCGCGTATCCAACGATGATGCGGCTGCTGCCCAGCGGCGTGCTCGGCCTGGTGTTCGCCGCGCTGGTGGCGGCGATCGTGGCCTCGCTCGCCTCCAAGATCAATTCGGTGGCGACCATCTTCACCCTCGACTTCTACGCCAAGCGCGCCGCCCAGGCGCCGCAGGCCAAGCTGGTGCGAGTGGGCCGCATCGCCGCGGCCACCGCGATCGTGATCGCGGTGTTGACCGCGCGTCCGCTGCTCGGCAACTTCGACCAGGGCTTCCAGTACATCCAGGAGTTCACCGGCTTCTTCACTCCGGGCATCGTGGTGATCTTCCTGCAGGGCCTGTTCTGGAAGCGCGCCAACGAAGCCGGTGCGCTCGCAGCGGCCAGCGGCTCGTTCGTACTGTCGCTGGTGCTGAAACTGGCCTGGCCGTCGTTGCCGTTCATGGACCGCATCGGCGTGGTGTTCCTGCTGTCGTTCGCGCTGGCCACCGTGGTGGCGCTGATGACGACGGCCAGCGGCCATCGCGATCGCATCCGTACCGGCGATGTCAGCTATGCAACCGCACCGTCGTTCAACATCGCCGCCTTCGCCGTCGTGGTCATCCTGGTTGCGCTGTATGCGACGTTCTGGTGATGCGATGAGTGTTCGCGTCGTCATGCGCCCAATGGCCAGTCGCATCATCGGCATCGCCCTGATGGCGGGCACGCTGATCGCCGCCACGCCGGCCGCGGCAACCAGGGTGGAGTGGGGCGGCACCGCGACCATCGCCGAGCGCGATGCCGGCTGGGGTCGGATGGCGCGGCTGCCCGATGGCCGCTGGCTGGCCGTCACCAGCCGCTTCCACGAGGATGCGCCGTCGACGCTGGCACTCTCGCTCAGCGCCGACAACGCGCGCACATGGGCGCTTCGTTCGACGCTGGCCGAAACTGGTCGCAAGCTCGACAACGGCGAGTTGCTGGTGCTGCCCGGCGGCCGTGTATTGCTGGCGATGCGCTCGCTGGTGGATGGCAAGTCGTACCGTCTGAACCTGTACGCAAGCGACGACCAGGGCCGCAGCTGGCAGCTGCTGAGCACCATCGACCGCAACGAGGCGCCTGCCGGGCACCAGGACCGCGGGCTGTGGGAGCCGATGCTGTCCGTGCTCGCAGAGGGTGCGCTGTCGGTGCTCTATGCCGACGAGACGCTCGCCGACGCCACGCCCACCTACAACCAGGTCGTCTCGCAGCGGATCTCCCGTGACGGCGGCAAGACCTGGGGACCGAAGGCATCCATCGTTGCCGAGCCCGGCGGCGGCAAACTGCGTCCCGGCATGCCGGTGATGGCACGCCTGCACGATGGCCGCTACCTGCTCGTGTTTGAGATCTGTGGCGACGACAAGCATTGCCCGGTGTCGATCAAGTACTCCGAAGACGGCATGCATTGGCCGCAGGGCCTGGGGTCGTCGTTGCCCGGTCAACGCTGCGGCCCGCACGTGATGGTCACCGATGCCGGCACGGCGTTCGTCAGCTCCTGCCAGAACGAGGTGAGCTGGAGCGACGACAACGGCGCGCACTGGCAGCTCGTGGCGCAGCCGGCCTGGCCGTTCGGCTTCCGCCACACCTGGCCGGCGCTCTACCAGCTTGGCGCCAACGAGATCGGCGTGATCAACAATGCCGGGCAGGGCGCGGTGAAGATCCGCTTCGGTCGCGTCTACGAGGCGGCCGGGCGCTGACGCAGCAAGTCGTCGCCGGGGGCGGCGGCTATCACGGCGCATTCACTCCGACGCCCGGAAGGTTCGGCTTTCAGCCGACAAGCGAGGACAAACATGAGCACTTCCAGCGCCCTGCGCCTCGCCCTGTGCAGCTCCCTAGCCGTGCTTGCCGGTTGTGCCAGCCAGGCGCAGAAGGCGCCGCCCGCCATCGCCGCCGAACCGGCGGTCACTGCCCCGGCCGCCGTGCCGGAGATCCGCCCCGGTGTCCCCGCCGGCTACCTGCAGCAATCGCAATATCTCGACAGCCTCGCCCTGCTGCCCAAGCCGCCGGCGACCGGATCGGCCGCGTTCGCCCACGACCAGGCCGTGCGCGAGGAAGCGATCACCTTGCGCGGCACCCCACGCTGGCGGCAGGCGATCAGCGATGCCGACCTGAATTTCCCACATGTTGCGGGCACATTCGAGTGCGCGCTCGGCATCCCGGTGTCGAAGCAGGCTACGCCGCGCCTGTACATGCTGCTCCAGCGCAGCATGATCGACGCCGGCATGTCGACCTACGGGGCCAAGAACCAGTACAACCGCACGCGTCCATTCGTGCTCGCCAAGGAGGCCAGCTGCACGCCCGACGAAGAGGCCGCGCTGCGCAAGGACGGTTCCTATCCCTCCGGCCACACCACCATCGGCTGGGCCTGGGCCTTGATGCTTACCGAGCTCGCACCCGACCGTGCCGACGCGATACTCGCGCGCGGCCGCACGTTCGGCGAAAGCCGCCTGGTCTGCAACGTGCACTGGCAGAGCGACATCCTCGAAGGCCGCTTCATGGGCGCCAGCACCGTCGCCCGCCTGCACGCCGATCCCACCTTCGAGGCCGACATGGCCGCAGCGAAGGCGGAGATCGCCGGCGCGCGCAGCCAGGGCCTCGCACCGGACCGTGATTGCGCCGCCGAGGCGACCGCGCTCCAGCGCAAGCTCGAGCGGGTGCTTTAGGACGCCGTCACACGTCGAGGGGCTGCGACTTGTCGAAGCCCCTCGACCGATTACCTGTTGAGGAACGACACCAGCGCGGGAATCGTCTGTTCCGGCGCTTCGTCGACCAGCCAATGCCCTGAGCCGGTGATGACCACGCCCTCGACATGGGTGGCAACGAGCCTGCCCTGGTCGATCAGGAACTGGCCGGAGGCCTTCTCGCCGGTCAACACGAGCATTGGCATCGGCAACCGGGTCCGTGAAAGCTCGGCGAAGTCCTGTGCATCCTGCTCCAGGTTCCTGAAGTACTCGAAGCCGGCACGCATGCCGTCCGGCCTGGCGTACTCGGCGGCGTAGAACTGGCGGTCCGATTCAGACACCGAGTGGGTGCGGTCGGCGGCGAAGTCGTTCCAGAAGTGCTCGAAGTAGATGCGCTCGCGGCCGTCGACCAGCTTCAGCGGCACTTCGCCGTAGAAATGGAAATGCCACAGGTCGCGCAACAGCCAGACCTTGGTCCAGTCGCCAACACCGGGCAGGAACGCATCCATCAGCACGATGCTCTCGACATCGTCCGGATACTGCGCCGCGTAGGCGTAGGCCACCATCAGGCCGATGTCGTGACCGACGATCTTCACCCTGGGATACCCCTGGGCCTTCACCAGTGCATGGATGTCCTGCGCCAGGGTCTTCTTGTCGTAACCGCCGACAGGCTTGGACGATGTACCGGCGCCTCGCAGGTCCGGTGCGATCACGACGTGGCGATCGGCCAGCTGACGCATCAACGGGCGCCACATGTGGCTGGTTTGCGCATAGCCGTGCAGCAGAACGACCGGTGTTTCAGTGCCTTTCCCGGCTTGCAGGTAGTGAAGCGTGACGCCATTGACGTTGGCGGAATGACTCTGGATCGAATCGTTGCTGGCGGCCAGTGCGGTACCCGCCTGCATGGCAAGCAGCACCAGCAGGGCAGTGGCGGCGCGTCGGAAAGGACGCAACAAGGTGTTCATGACGTTCTCCTGGGGCGGGCGATCGAGGGGGTGGACGATGGGTTTGACGCCTAGAGCTGGCTCATGCCGCCATCGGCGATGATCTCGGTGCCGACGATGTAGGCCGATTCGGGCGACGACAGATGCAGCACCGTCGCAGCGATCTCTTCCGGCGTGCCGAAGCGGCCCAGCGGAATCTGGTTCTGGATCTGCGCGGCCGTGGCTTCGAGCGCATCGGCATCCAGGCCGAGCTTGCCGTAGATCGGCGTGGAGACCGGTCCCGGGCTGAGCACGTTGACGCGCACGCCGCGCGGCAGCAGCTCGGCCGACAGCGTCTTCGCCAACGAGATCACGGCAGCCTTGCTGGCCGCATACACGGAGGTGTTGGGCATGCCGATGCGTGCATTGATCGAACCGTTGATGACGATCGATGCGCCCGGGTTGAGCAGCGGCAACAGCGCCTGGACCTGGAAGTACGGGCCCTTGATGTTTGTGTTGAAGATCTGGTCCCACAGCGCCTCGTCCACGTCCGGGAAGGCGGCGAACTTCGCGGCTCCGGCGTTGACGAACACGGCGTCCAGGCGCAGGTCGCTGGCCGCCAGCGTCGTCGCCAGCGATTTGGCATCGGCTGTGTTGCCGGCATCGTTGACCAGTGCGACTGCGTGGGGGCCCAGGGCGGCCTTGGCCTGTTCGAGCGCCGCGGCGTCGCGACCGGTAATGACCACGCGTGCTCCCTCTGCGGCGAACGCCTTGGCGGCGGCCAGGCCGATGCCACTGCTGCCGCCGGTGACGAGAACGGTCTTGTTGTTGAAGCGGTTCATGGTGATGTCCTTCGATGCCAGCGCATTGCTGTAACGCCATACTGGCGCGGTGCCTCCGGCTTTCCGTGCCACAATCGCGACGAACTCGTTCGAAGGTATCGAACATGTTGTCAGCCGACGAACTGGCCCTGCTGGAAGCCATCCGCGAGAGCGGCAGCCTGTCGCGGGCCGCCGCCAGGTTGGGCAAGGCACCTTCCACGGTGTCGCATGCGGCGCGGCAGCTCGAGGCGCGTTTCGACGCCCTGCTGTTCGATCGTCGTCGTTACCGCCTGCAGCTGACACCGGCCGGCCACCTGCTGGCGCAGGAAGCCGCCCGCCTGATGCTGGACGTGTCGCGATTGACGCAACGGGTCAAACAGGTGGCCGGAGGCTGGGAAGATCGCCTGTGGATCGTCACCGACGAAATCCTCGAGTTCGAAACCCTGGTGCCGGTGATTCGCGCATTCGACGCGCTGAAGTCCGGCGTGACGCTGCGCATCACCCATGAAGTACTGACCGGCACCTGGGACGCATTGCGCGATGGCCGTGCCGACCTGGTGGTGGGCGCGACCAATGAACCACCGGTCATTCCCGGACTGCGCTGGTTCGAACTGGGTGTGATGGATTGGGTGTTCGCGGTATCGCCGCGTCATCCGCTGGCCAGGGCCAAGGAACCGGTGGAAGCCACCGCGGTGCTCCAGCACCGTGCCGTAGTGGTGGCCGACACATCGAGGCGGGTGGACGTGCGCGGCTACGGCGTCCTTGGCGGGCAGCCATCGCTGGCGGTGCCGAGCATGTCCGCCAAGATCCAGGCGCAACGCGAAGCGCTGGGCGTGGGCTGGTTGCCGCGCGATCGGGTGGCCGGTCTGCTCAAGCGCGGCGACCTGGTGGAGAAGAAGATGGCGGACCCGCGCGAACCCAATCTGCTCTATGTCGCCTGGCGTGGCGATCACCAGGGCCGGGCATTGGACTGGTGGCTGGTGCAGTTGCAGAACAAGCGGCTGGCGTCGCGCCTGGTCAAGGGCATCGACGTCATCGCCGCGGCGTGATCCTGGCGGGCGTCAGCATCGCCAGCTAGTGGGAGGATACGTACATGGCGTCTGGCGGCCGCTTCGGCAGCGTGAAGCTTTCGCGCATGCGCTGCACTTCCCTGGCGGGTGTAAGACCGAAGAGCCGCTTGAATTCGCGGCTGAACTGCGAAGTACTTTCGAATCCCACGGCATGGCAGGCGGCAGCTGCGGTCATCCCTTCCTGCACCATGAGCAGCCGCGCCTGATGCAGTCGCGTCGACTTGAGGTATTGCATGGGCGAGGTGCAGGTCACCGCCTTGAAGTGGCTATGAAACGAAGGCGGACTCATGCCGGCTTCTTCAGCCAGGCGTGCCACGTTCAGGGCCTGGTCGTATGAGGCGTGGATGCGCCGCAGTGCCTTGCCGATCTTTCCGAACCGGCCTTGCATCGTCAGTGCGGCGCGCATGGCGGAGCCCTGCGGACCGGTCAGGATGCGGTAGTACAGCTCACGCAGGAGTTGAGGGCCCAGAACTGCGGCCTCCATCGGATCCGCCAGGCCTTGCAGCAGGCGCTGCACGGACAGATGCATGGCGTCGTCCAACGGACTGGACATCATGCTTTGCGGCTCGACGTTGTTGGCAGTGCTTCCGTGGCGATCGATCTCCAGCGTGAGCTCCGCCGCCAGCGGTAATTCCAGGTGCAGATACAGCGCCAGCAGCGGCTCTGCCGCCGAGGCATCCGTTTCCATGGTGAAGGGCACAGGCACCGAAACCGCCAGGTACTGGTGCGCGTCGTAAACGAAGGTGCGCTGGCCGAAATAGCCTCGCTTGCGCCCCTGGCAGACGATCACGATGCCGGGATCGTAGAGGACAGGGGTACGGGACAACGGGCGGTTCGACCTAAGTACCCGGACGCTGGAGAGCGGGGTCAGGTTGTAGCCCTCATGTGGCGCCAGTGCCAGGACAAGGGGCGCCAGCGGTGCCAGACCGCGGGGCTTGCCGTGTGCGATGGCGATCCGGCGCTTCATAGGAATAGGCAATTTTGCGAGGCTTCCACGCCTTACCGGCATGCAATGGCCTTCGTATTGTGCACTCCAATCGATCCCCCGGAGCGCGCAATGGACCATTCGAAACTTTTCCTCATCACCGGCGTCAGCAGCGGCTTCGGCCGGGCACTGGCGCTGGCCGCGCTGGCCGCAGGTCACCGCGTCGTCGGCACGGTGCGCAACGAGGACGCCGCGAACGCGTTCCAGGGGCTGGCGCCCGGGCGTGCACATGCGCGCCTGCTTGATGTCACCGACTTCGAGTCGATCGACTCGGTGGTGGGCGAGATCGTGGCCACGCTCGGGCAGATTGACGTGCTGGTGAACAACGCCGGCTATGGCCATGAGGGCGTCATGGAGGAGTCGCCACTGACGCAGATGCAGCGGCAGTTCGATGTCAATGTATTCGGCGCAGTGGCGATGATGAAGGCGGTGCTTCCTGGCATGCGAGCCCGCCGCTCCGGGAGGATCCTCAACATCACCTCGATGGGAGGCTTCATCACGATGCCGGGCATCGCCTACTACTGCGGCAGCAAGTTCGCGCTCGAGGGCATCAGCGAAGCAGCGGGCAAGGAAGTGCGCGACCTGGGTATTCACGTGACGGCGGTGGCGCCGGGGTCTTTCCGTACCGACTGGGCAGGCCGCTCCATGGTGCGCACGCCACGCTCCATTGGCGATTACGACAGGCTGTTCGATCCCATCCGCCAACGCCGGCAGGAGGTCAGCGGCAATCAGCTGGGCGATCCGGACAAGGCGGCGCAAGCCATCCTGCAGATCATCGAAAGCGACGCCCCGCCCGCCCATCTGTTGTTGGGAAGCGATGCACTGAACCTGGTCCGTGCGAAGGTCGCCAGCCTTCAGGAAGAACTTGCGCGCTGGGAGCACATCACGTGCTCAACCGATGGTTGAGGACTGCGCAGAGGACGTCGACGCCTGCAACAGCGGAGCGTGCTGGCCAGGTTGACAGTCTACCTACCGATAGGTAGTCTCAATTCTCCCCCCCCTGAAGGAATGACCCATGGGCATCTCTCCTATCGGCTGGCTCCATACGCTTGGAAGCCTCCCTGCCATACCTCTCGCCGCCTACATGCTCGCCAGGCATGGACGGATTGCTCCCGAGACCGGAGCAGGGCGTGCCTACTTCTGGTTCATGCTGTTGGGTGTGCTCACGGTCTATCCGATCGCGCATCAGCCCGTCAGCTCGATCGTTGCGACCGTCACGCTGGTAGTGCTCTTGCTGGGTTACGGCCTCTCCAGATGGTCCGGGGCCGGGCCAATCGGGAAGTACGTGGAGACGGTCTCGCTCAGCATCAGCGTATTCCTGCTGATGGTGCCCACCGTAAGTGAAAGCCTGCGCAGGCTGCCCGTCGGCAATCCGCTGGTAACCGACATGAAGGATCCGTTGCTGCTGGGCGCGCAGGGCGTACTGTTCCTCGCGCTGGTAGTCGGCGTCCCCGTGCAGATGCGTGCGCTGTACAAGCGGGGAACCGCCCGGAGAGAGGTGGGCAGGTGATGTCCTCATCCAGACCAGATTCGTCGTTGCAGTACTCGCCGAAAGCGCAGGAGATCATTGCCCGGACGAATGAACTGCTCGCATCGGGCGGATACAACGGCTTCAGCTATGCAGACATCGCCGAGCTGGTGGATGTCAGAAAGGCCAGCATTCATCATCACTTCCCCACCAAGGCAGACCTGGTGAAGGCAACGGTCGTCCTCCATCGCGACGCAACGCGGCGTGGCCTGCAGGCGCTTGATCAAACCAGCCACGATCCGCTGGAACGGCTTGTTGCCTATGGGCGTTTCTGGGCGGAATGCATCCAGGCGTCGAATCCCCCCATCTGCATCTGCGCGCTGCTTGCTGCGGAACTGCCTGCCGTACCCGCCGAAGTCGCCGATGAGGTCAAAGGGCATTTCAAGGACCTCCACGCCTGGGTCGCGTTGACCATGGAGGAAGGGGCGTCCAGGGGCAGCCTGCAGTTGACCGACACGCCGTCGGCCGAGGCCTCTGCGTTCACCGCGTCGATACATGGCGCAATGCTTGCTGCCCGGGCGGCTGGGGATGCGTCGCTCTTCCGGGAGATCGCGAAGCTGTCCACTGATCGATTGAGAGTGGCCTAGCCGCGAAACGAACCGCAGCTGTCCGCCAACCGGCACTTCAAAGAGAGGGAGTTCACGATGAGCATCTGGAAGATCATGTTGGCTGCGTTGCTCCTGGTTGTTGCGTCGCTCCATGCGCACGCACAGGAGGTCACCAGTTCGCGATCCACAACCACGACCGCCACGTACAAGGCGGGCTCCGTCGAAGCACATCAGATTCAGCAATGGCTCGCTGAGCATGCCCCCCATCGACCGGGAGATCTCGTCGGTGACCCGATGCTGCTGAAAGGGGATATCAAGGTCCGCACCACCACGACTCAAACCGCCTTCCGTCCGCAGGCACCGGGTGACGGCCCATCGGTTCCGCTGCCGCCGAGTGGTAACCCCGGCGACACGATCTCGATCACGCACAACAGCGGCGGCTGGACGCAAACGTGGGAATACCAGTGGGCTGGCGGCGTGTGGGTGCTCGTGCGATATAGCTATTTCCGCGCTCGGCCGGCCTGAGCCACTTCTTGAATCCCTGCCGGGTTGGTTCCGAGCCCGGCAGGACATGGCCCATCGGACCCGGTCGACCACCAATCGCTCCGATTGCGATCTGGCGATACGTCTGCCGCGCCTGCGAGCGTCTAGGCGGGCTCGTGGTTGGCGATGGCCGCAATCAACTTCGCCAGGTACTGCTCCGGAATGACCTCGGTGAGGCGCTCGGCCACGCGCTGGCCGTAGCTGGGGCTGGTTACGTCGCGCAGGTGCGCGAGCGCCGCCAACACATTGCCGATCAGTTCGCCCGGATTGTTGCACAGCTGCACGGCATGCTTGAGAGCCGCCGCCTCCGGGGACCGCTGCAACTGCAGCATGTCGATCATGTACATCCGGGTCGCGGCCATCGAGCGTCGTGGGGCGGGCGCTTTGCCTGTGGGCGCCGGTTGCGCGATCGCAGTGTTGGGCGCATCAACGGGCGATGCCTCCGCCGCGGATGCCGCGCGCGATGGTTGCGCCGCCGCCGTGGCGGCAGCCACGGCGCGGATCAAGCCGGTTACGGTCGACGAGCGCCCACCGGCAGCAGGCCCCGGAGGTTCGTGGACCACGACCAGGTAGTCCTCCAGCAGCAGCTTGTCGACCAACGCCTGACTGGACTGGCCGAGCATGCCAACGATCTCTTCGCGCTCGCGCTTTCCATCGCTGAGGATCAGGATCCGGCGCTCGGACAGACTCAACTCCGCTGGGCGTTCAAGCAGGCAACTTCGAGCCTTGGCGGTTTTTCCGAGCAGCATGACGGCGGTTGTCTGGGGCTGTCGCATGCTAGGAGGCATACATGAAACCAGCGTGACAGCGGTCACGCAAAGCGCGACGCCGGCACGTTAGCTAGGCACGGCTCCGGTGGTCGCGTTGCGATTGCGCATGGAGGCGAGCCCTTCGGCGCGCGTGACGATTGACGCATAGCCCAGCTCGCGCCGCGCCTTGGTGATGTCGAGCGTGAAGTCCTGGCCGATCATGCGCAGCGTTTGTCTGGTCACCGGCGGCTTCGATTTGATCCCGAACATCCGCCATGCACCCTCCATTACCGCCGCCATCCGCCATGCAAGAGCGAAAGGCACGGCGCGTTTGACCGGCGCAATGCCTTGCGTGGCCAGCAGATCCGCCAGGATCTGCTCGAGTGTTGCGTTGTCGTCGTCGGCGACGAAGTAGGCGTCTCCGCCGTGTCCGCGCTCCGCCGCCAGGACGAGGCATTCGACCACATTGTCGACATGGCACGTCGACATAGTTTGGCGTCCGCCATCAGGCAGGGCGAACCGTCCGGAATTGACGGCGGCGGTGAGTTCTTCAAGCATCGGCATGCCCGTTCCCCAGATGAGGGGAGGGCGCACAACGACGGTCCTGAAGCCTTCCTGGTTCGCCTCGCGCACGATCCGTTCCGCTTCCGCCTTGGTTGCGATGTACGGTCCCCAGTTCGGGGACTGCAGCGGCAGGCTTTCGGAAATGCCGGTCATCGATTCCGGCTGGCCCATGACCACCGCAGACGCGCCCGCGACGATGAACGTTTCAACGCCGGCCTGCCGTGCCGCCTGAAGGACGTTGGACGTGCCGACCACGTTGGCGTCGTGGAAGGTCTGGAAAGAATCCCATTCGGTCAGGTGTCCGGCGACATGGAAGACCGTATCGCAACCCTGCATGCCCGCTGCCATCACAGCTATGTCGCCAAGGTCTGCCCGGCACGACGCCGCCCCCAGACCGGCTACCAGTCGCGCGGACGACTCGCTGCGGGCTAGCGCGGTAACCCCCATGCCTTGCGCAACGAGCCTTTGGATGAGCGACCGGCCGACGAAGCCGGAACCGCCGGTAACGAATGCTTGCTTCATGACCGCACTCCTGTAGCATCGCTATAGAGCCTGTACTATATCGCCGCTATACCGAAGGCGCAAGGTGCCGAATGTCCACCGAAGAAAGAATCCTGAACGCGGCCGCGGGCCTGCTGGAGCGGGGCGGTGCCGATGCGCTGACCACCCGGGCGGTCTGCGCCGCCACCGGCGTGACGGCGCCCACGCTCTACCACCACTTCGGGGACAAAGAGGGTCTGCTGCGCGCCGTGGTCGAGCGCGGCATCACGGAGTTCCTGGCACTGAAGCTTGCCAATCGGCAGACGCAGGATGCGCTCGCCGACCTTCGCCGCGGCTGGGATGTGTGGATTGCATTCGCCTTCGAGCGCAAAAACCTCTTCCGCCTGATGGTCGAGAACACGCGCACAGACCCATCCTCGATCCAGGAAGCGTTCGTGCTCCTGCGTGCCATCCTTGCCCGTCTGCATTCGGACGGACGGCTCAACACTGACGCGGAGACAGCCTTCCGCGCCATCTGGGCCGCATCCAACGGGGTCTTGTCGCTGTTCATGCAGGGCGAAAGCGAAAAAGACATCAGGACAACGAGCGATCTGCTGTTTGAAGCGTTGACTTCGAGGATCCTGAATCGCTGAATGCCTCGTCACCGAGGGAAATGGTCGATGAATCCACAGGATTTTCGTATTCGCGTACCTGACGAAAAGATTGAAGACCTGCAGCGACGATTGCGTGCGACGCGCCTTCCATCGTCAATCGAAGCGAGCGACTGGTCGGATGGCACAAGCCTCGCCTTCGTCAGGCGGCTGGTCGAGCAATGGAAGACGTTTGATTGGCGCATCCAGGAGGCGCGCCTGAATCGATTGCCTCAGTACCGCGCAACGGTGGAAGGGTTGGACGTGCACTTCGTCCATCAGCCGGGTAATGGTCCGGCGCCGATGCCATTGGTACTCACACACGGATGGCCCGGCTCCTTCGCGGAGATGGAGCGCATCATTCCCTTGTTGGCAGACCCGGGGGGGCATGGCGGCAATCCGGAAGATGCGTTCCATGTGGTGGTGCCGTCGATACCTGGCTTCGGCTTCTCGCAGGCACCTGCCGGACCGGGGGTCAGTGCTCACTACGTGGCAGGGATGTGGCGCACGCTGATGAGCGGACTTGGTTACGATCGATTCGCCGCCCAAGGCGGCGACATCGGCGCGGGAGTCTCGAGCTGGATGGCTCGCAGGTTCCCGGAGCAAGTGATCGGCGTCCACCTCAACTACATCCCGGGTAGTTACAAGCCACCGCTTGGATCGGGCCTGCCGCCTGTCAGCACCGACGAGCAGGCTTACCTGGACAACGTGGTGGCGTGGGCGGCGATGGAGGGTGCCTACGCAACCTTGCAGGGTACCAAGCCGCAGACACTCGCCTATGCGCTGACCGATTCACCGGCAGGGCTGGCTGCCTGGATCGTGGAGAAGTTCCGGACCTGGAGTGATTGCAGCGGCGATGTGGAGCAGGTCTTCACGATGGATGAGTTGCTGACCAATATTTCGCTCTATTGGTTCGGGCATTCGCTCGATGCGTCATTGCGCATCTACAAGGAAAATCGACTCAAGCCACTGGTATTCGCCGCATCCGAACGCGTCGTTCCACCACTGGGCGTTGCCGTGTTCCCGTACGAGCTACCGATGCCGCCGCGTACGTGGGTGGAACGCGTTTTCAATGTCCGGCGCTGGACGACCATGTCCAAGGGCGGCCATTTCGCCGCGCTGGAGCAACCACAGGCGCTGGCGGAAGACATTCGCGCGTTCTTTCGATCATTGCGGTGACTCCACGAACGCCTGGGTTCCTTCACGAGGTTTTGTCGAATGAAGGAGTTCACTCCTTCGGTCCACCGACCTGGCGGGCGCCGTAAAAGGAGCGTTGCCATGCATCACCGGACTCTTGGGTTTCTCCTCCTGGCATTTGTGTGTGCGGCCTGCGGACCACGAGACGCGTCGCAGACAACAGGCGATGCCGTCGCGCCGGACAAACCAGCCGCGCCGGCGGCGGCCGCAGTGGAGCCCCCGCCGCCGGCCAGGCCCGGCGCGATTCCCGTCACCGCCGACAACTTCGTCCGTGCGGAATCCGACACCTACATGGCCGGCCTGGCGAAGGAATCAGGCGGGGTGGGGAAACTCCATCATCGACGCGAACCGGCGTCGATCGAGGACCAGACGGTCATACGGCTCAACCGGGACACGCTTTACAGCTCCGCTGTCTTCGACCTGGACGCCGGGCCGGTCACCGTGACGCTGCCCAATGCCGGCAGCCGCTTCCAGTCGCTGATGCTCGTCAACCAGGACCATTACACCTGGACCGAATACGGCGCCGGTCCGCACGCCGTCACGCGCGACAAGGCCGGCACCCGCTACCTCCTGGTCGGCATCCGTACGCTGGTCGATCCGAACGACCCGAAGGATGTCGAGGAGGTCCACCGCCTGCAGGATGCGATTACCGTCGCCCAAAGCGGCGGACCGGGCAGTTTTGATATTCCCGACTGGGATCCGGCGAGCCAGAAGAAGGTCCGCGACGCGCTCAATGTGCTGGGCTCGACGATCCCGGACTTCGCCCATGCATTCGGCTCAAAGGATCAGGTGGACCCCGTGCGGCACCTGATCGCGACGGCTGCCGCATGGGGCGGCAATCCCGACAAGGATGCGACCTACCTCAACATCACCCCGCCGCAGAACGATGGCAACAAGGTCTACCGGCTGCGTGTGAAGGATGTGCCTGTCGATGCCTTCTGGTCCGTCAGCGTCTACAACGCGGACGGCTACTACGAGAAGAACCCGTACAACGCGTACTCCTTGAACAGCCTGACCGCGCAGAAGGAAGCCGATGGAACGGTGCAGATCCAGTTCGGCGGATGCGATGGAAAGATCCTGAACTGCATTCCCACCGTGCCCGGATGGAACTACACGGTGCGCCTGTATCGCCCCAAAAACGCAATCCTGGACGGCACCTGGAAGTTTCCGGAACCGCAGCCAATCTGATTTCCTTCGCCTCCGAGCTTGACGTACTGAGGGTCTGAAATGAAACCCATCGTTCACATCGTCATGGGGCTGAGCGTCGCCGCCTTGACTCTCGCGGGATGCCAAAAGCCTGCTGAGCCGTCCGCGAACGCGCCTGCCACTCCGGCTGCGGCCGCGACTGCCGTCTCCGACCAGGACATCACCGATGCCTACCTCTACCTGCTCGGGCGCCTGCTGGTGCTGCGCCAGGAGCAGCTGGACTTCAGCAAGGAAGGCTTCAAGTGGAACGAAATCATCCATCGCAAGGTAGGCGGCGTGGCCTGGGCCAACCCGAACCTGGACGTGGCCTATAGCGAAGCCTGGGTCGCAGTGGACGAGAACAGTTGCACGATCTTCAGCGTGCCGAAGATCGAAGGCCGCTACTACACCGTGCAGTTCCTCAACGGCTGGGGCGAGACCATCGCCAACATCAACGAGCGCACCTATCCCGACCACCCGGCGGGCGACTTCTGGGTGTGCCTGAAGGGAGCCACGGTGCAGGTTCCGGCCGACGCCCGGCGCATCGACTTGCCCGGCAAGACTGCGCGTGTACTGGCTCGCGTCGAGTTGGGTGCCAACCCGAAGCAGGCCACGGCGCTGCAGGAGCAGATAAAGGTTCGCACCAGTGGCACCCCGACTATCGCCGATGTACCGAAGACCCCCGATTTTGCCAACGACAAGCTTCCCGGCGCGGAAGCCTTCGATGCGTCCACGGTGGCGGCAGCCCTGACCGAGCCGGACATCAATCCGGGCATGGAAGCGCTGCAGGCCAAGGTGCGCGCCGTTGCCAAGGTGATCGATGATCCTGCCCAGCGCGAGCGCGTGGACAAGGTCATCCGCGAGCAGTCGCAGCCGGCGATGCAGAAGGCCTTCGCTGGCATCGGCACATTGCGCGACGGCTGGGCGCGCCCGGATGTGGCGGGCAACTACCGCGACGATTACCTGGCGCGGACCGTCGTCGACTACGGTGGCATCTGGGCCAACAACCGCGAGGAAGTGGTGTACTTCAAGACCAACACCGACGGCACCGGCACGCCGCTGGACGGCGGCAACACCTACACGCTGCATTTCGCCAAGGGCGCTCTGCCTGCGGACCATGTCAGGTACTTCTGGTCGGTGATCGCCGTGGACGGCGAGAAGTTCCAGGTCATTCCCAATGCGAAGGACCGTTTCCTGCTCAACAAGCAGTCCAAACTGAGCTACGGGAAGGACGGCTCGCTCACGCTGTACCTTGCGCCCGACAAGCCCAAGGATGCACCGGACGGCAACTGGCTGCCGACGCCCAAAGGGCAGAACTACCACCTCACTTTCCGCATGTACGGGCCGGATGAAGCGGTGCTGTCGGGCAAGTGGTTCCCTGCGCCGATTACCAGACAACAGCCTGGTTCCTAGCGGCGCAGCCTCGAGGGTCGTGCTTCCGTTGCTGTGTCAAAAGTCACGCGCGTCGCGCGCGCTGCATTGGGAGAATGCGCTCGCGCCGCGGCAGTGCCAGCTCTTGCGGCCCATGGGGCAGGAGGCCTCCTTGGCCTGCTGTCCCTGATACAGCTCAACCTCTCCTCCGTGGATATCAATGACAGCAGATCGGACATTCCTCGTTCCCAGCTCGCTCATTCTTGGCGCAATAGGCGTTGCGGTGACCGCGACGGCTGGACTCATTGCCTTTCCCGGCAATCCGCTCGTTTGGCAAATAGGGTCCTGGACTCTCTCAGGAGCGCTTCTGGCGCTATTGGGCCTTGTTCTGGTCTGCGGCTATTCGCTTGCCACCAGTCGCATTGCGAGGACCTGGCAACGGATGACCTCTTTCGCGGCGGGCCTCGTCATCCTGGCAGTCGTCGTCATCGGATGGTTCTAGCTGGCCTCAGCTTCACTTTCACCACTGAAAAGGCACCGGATGGACCGGTTGGACGGCCTGTTATCGCCGGTACGGACGTTTGAAGGCGGTACTGCCAGACAGCTTGGGGAAAGAACGATGTGCAACTCCGCCCATTTCGCGCTGACCATTGCCGTGATCGCAGCGCTTTCGGCAATGCATCCCACCGACGCCGCCGAACCGGCCGCCGGCAACGCGCCGATGGCCGTCTCGCCCGCGCAGTCGCCCAGGCAGGCGTACGACGCCGGCACCTTGCGTGTCCTCGTGCCGTCCACGATGACCGACGGCGATTACTCGGTCCTGGAACTGACGGAGTCGGCCGAGTACCGGACACCACCGCACCTGCATCCCAACATGGATGAGAGCTTCTACGTGCTGGAGGGGACCTTGAAGCTGGAAATGGCAGGCGTCACCCACCAGTTGCCGGCAGGTTCGTTCGTCCACATTCCGCGCGGCACCGCTCATTCGCAAGGCAGCGCAGACGACAAGCCGGTGAGTTTGCTGGCAACGTTCTCACCGGGCGGATTCGACCAGTTCTTCCTCGACCGCGTCGAGCTCGGTCGCAAGGTCAGCCGTGGCGACCCGGACTTCCAGCCGCGCATGCTGGAAATCGTCGGAAAGTACTCGTACTGGCTGCAGCCGGCCGGAAAGTAAGCGGAGCTGGACCAGTGTTGACGCCGATTGGCCGTTCGCCGACAGCGGCCATTCAACCCGTTGCTGCTAGCTTGAACGTCCGCAGCGCGCGGTTCACACCCCCAGGCTCGCCATGAAACCGGTCACGACACGCAGTCTCCTGCTCATGTGCGGCCTGCTGGCCTGCACTCCGGTCGTCGCCGAGGACAGCGCGGACGCCGCCCGCACGCTGGACCTGAGCGTCCCCGCTACGCCCATCGCCTTCGTCAACGCCGCCGACTATCAAAAACCGCCGCCCGGCGGCTGGCATGGTCACCTGCCTGCCCCGGGCCAGGACGGCGATGGCGCCTGGCAGGTGCACGGCAGCATGGAGGTGGGCGTGGGCTGGTCCGAGCACGGCGGCAACAGCAATTACCAGGCCGCCGACATCAACATGGCCCGGACCTACACCACCGACGACGGCGACACCGGCCATGTCGGCCTCAACATCAGCATCGGCCAGTTTGATGGGCCGGCATTTGGGCCGGCCTACGGCCCGGGGTACTACTACGGGCCGGGTCCGGGCCCGGGTCCCATGTCACGGCCGATGCAGGGACCCATGCCGGGGTCGATGCCCGGCCCGTTCGGCCCGGGGCCACTGCGCCACTGACGCGGACAAGAGGCCGTGGAGCGGGTCCTCCTGCACTAACATGGTGCAATGTCCGCGCCCGCACCGACAGACTTCGACCGGCCCGACCTCGACGGCCTGACCACGCCGCTGGCGTGGAGCGACGAGGAAGGCGCGATTGTCGGCTGCAATGCCGCCTTCTCGCGCTGGCTTGGGGTCAGTGCCCGCCGGCTGGTGGCCTGGCCGCTGGCCGGACTCGACGGTGGTGACGGCCACCTCGCCCATGCGATGCGCCGCCTCGATGCGGCCGCCGACGCGCCCCTGCGTCTGCGCCGCAGCCGCCTGCGATTCGCCGATGGCGACGAGTGCTTCGCCGACGTCTGGCTGAGCCGGCGCGAGGACGGCGGCTGGTTGCTCGAGGCGCACCCGGTCGATGAGTTTCCCGGCGACGACCCGGCCCTGCTGCTGCCATCGGCCCTGTCCGCCTCGCTCAAGGGCCTGGCGCACGAGCTGCGCAATCCGTTGGCCGGGCTCAAGGGCGCGGCGCAGCTGCTGGCGCGGCGCATCGATGCGGACACTGGCAACAGCAATGGCGACGCCGGTGAGCTGGTGGCGCTGGTCGGCAGCGAAGTCGAGCGCCTGACCGCGCTGGTGGACCAGTTGCTGACGCCGGCGCCACCGCGCCCGCACGCGCCGCTCAACATCCACGCCGTGCTCGAGCGCGTGCTGCGCCTGGCCGAGAGCGACGCCGGCTGGGCCGTGCGCCTGGTACGCGACTACGACCCCAGCCTGCCGGAGTTCGCTGGCGACGCCGACCGCCTCGTGCAGGCGGTATGGAACCTGGTGCGAAACGCGATCGAAGCCGGCGCGGCCAACATCACCCTGCGCACGCGTGCCGAGCACGCGGTGCGGATCGGTGATGCCGTGCATTCGATCGCGATGCGACTGGAGATCGTCGACGACGGCCGCGGCGTTCCCGAGGAGCTGGCCGAACAGTTGTTCCTGCCGTTGGTATCCGGTCGCGCCGAGGGCAGCGGGTTGGGCCTGGCGCTGGCGCAGCAGGTCGCGCGCGAACACCGCGGCTCGCTGGCCTACCGCTCGCGTCCGGGGCACACCGTTTTCACCCTGTTGCTGCCGCTGCAGATCGAGGAAGAGGAAGGCACGTGAAAAGGATCTGGGTGGTCGACGACGATCGCGGCGTGCGCTTCGTGCTCGCCACCGCACTGCGCGAAGCCGGCTACACGGTGGACGGATTCGAGAACACCGCCGATGCCCTGGCTGCGCTGGCCGAACGTGGCGCCCCGGACCTGCTGTTTACCGACGTACGCATGCCCGGCGACGATGGGCTGGTGCTGCTTGAACGCCTCAAGGCGCAAGTGCCGCAGCTGCCGGTGATCGTGATGAGCGCCTACACCGACGTCACCAGCACCGCGGGCGCCTTCCGCGGCGGCGCGCACGAATTCCTGTCCAAGCCCTTCGATCTCGATGAAGCCGTGGCGCTTGCTGCGCGCACGCTCGCTGCGGTGGGCGAGAGCGCAGCGCCATCGCCGACCGAGCTGCCCAAGGACGACGCGCTGATCGGCGATACGCCGGCCATGCGTACGCTGTTCCGTGCCATCGGCCGCCTCGCGCAGGCGCCGCTGTCGGTGCTGATCACCGGCGAGACCGGCACCGGCAAGGAACTGGTGGCGCGCGCGCTGCACCGCGAATCGCCGCGCACCGAGCATCCCTTCGTCGCCCTCAATACCGCCGCGATTCCGTCGGAGCTGCTGGAAAGCGAACTGTTCGGCCACGAAGCCGGCGCCTTCACCGGTGCCCAGCGTCGCCACACCGGCCGTTTCGAGCAGGCCCATCGCGGCACCTTGTTCCTCGACGAAATCGGCGACATGCCGCTGCCGCTGCAGACCCGGCTGTTGCGCGTGCTGGCCGAGGGCGAGTTCTTCCGCGTCGGCGGCCGCGAACTCATCCGCGTCGACGTGCGGGTGATCGCCGCCACCCACCAGGACCTGGAGGCGCTGGTGGCCGACGGTCGCTTCCGCGCCGACCTGCTGCATCGCCTGGACGTGGTGCGTCTGCACCTGCCGCCGCTGCGCGAGCGACGCGACGACATCCCGCGCCTGGCAGAACGCTTCCTCGCTTCGGCCGCGGCGCGATTCGAAGCACCGGCCAAACGACTGGCCAAGCCGGCGCTCGAACGCCTGCTCGGCTACGACTGGCCCGGCAACGTGCGTCAGCTGGAAAACCTGTGCTGGCGCCTGGCCGCACTCGCGCCGGCCGAAACCATCGCCCGCGCCGATGTCGACGAAGCGCTTGCCGCCACGCCGGGCAAGGACAGCGCTGGCAGCGACGACAATGATTGGGATACGCGGCTTGCCGCCTGGGCGCGTGCACAGCTCGCGCTGGGCAGCGACGACATCCATGCGCAGGCGCGTGAGCGCTTCGAGCGTGTCCTGTTCGAGGCCGCGCTGGAGCACACGGGAGGTCGCCGCACCGAGGCGGCGGCGCGCCTGGGCCTGGGTCGCAACACGCTCACGCGCAAGCTTGGGCCGGGGCGGCGCCGAACCTGAGCAGATGCGGCAACGAACCAGTCGACCGTCGTTGCCGCTGATGCGGGAAGCTTCACTGACGCGGGCCGCTACCGTTTGCAAGTGTCGCGTGAACAACGGCCCGCGCGTCATTTCACCGCTGGATGACCGGCACGCGGCTAGGCTGCGTGGCGATCCGGCTTTGCATAGGGGCCTGCTGCCGGGCCGTCCAAACATGGAGAAGTCGATGAACACCACGTTGAACACCCTGCTCGCCGCCACCGTGGTGGTGGCCGTGACCGCCTGCAGTTCCGCGCCGAAGACCAAGGCGCCCGCCACGCCCACCGCGGTGTCGACGGCGAAGGCGGCGACGGTCAACCTCGCCTCGGCCTCGGCCAGCCTGGTCAGCGGCAAGCTCAGCGTGGTGCCGATGGGCGATGGCGTGCACCTTACCGGCGAGATCGGCGGGTTCGCGCCCAACAGCACGCACGCCATCCACATCCACGAGAAGGGCGACTGCAGTGCCGCCGATGCCAGCAGCGCCGGGGGGCATTTCAATCCGTCCGGTTCGCCGCACGGCAAGGTCGACAGCGGCGCGCACCACGGTGGCGACATGAACAACATCGTCGCCGACCGTGAAGGAGTGGCCAAGGTCGACGTGCACGCCAGTGGCGTCACCCTGGGCGGTGGCGCCGCCAACGACGTCGCCGGCAAGGCGGTGATCGTCCACGCCAGTGCCGACGACTACAAGACCCAGCCCACCGGCAACGCCGGCGGCCGCATGGCCTGCGGCGTCATCACCGTCACCCAGTAACGCCACCGTGTCCGACCATCCCGTGCAGGCACCGCTGCGGATCAGGGCGGCCAGTGGCCACGACCGCGACCTGCTCGCGCAGTGGGCGCTGGCGATGGCGCTGGAAACCGAGCACAAGCAACTCGATCCGGCCACGGTGACGGCCGGCGTCGAGGCGGCCATCGCCGATCCGGCCAAGGCGCGTTACTTCGTGGCGGTACGCGAAGCCACCGTGGCCGGTCGCGAGACCATCGCCAGCGCAGCCGGCACGCTGATGCTCACCCGCGAGTGGAGCGACTGGCGCAACGGCGACTGGTGGTGGATACAGAGCGTGTACGTCGCTCCGTCGCATCGCCGCCAGGGTGTGTTCGCCGCGCTATACCGACATGTCGAGACGCTGGCGCGCGCGACTCCCGGAGTGGTCGGTCTGCGCCTGTATGTAGAACGCGACAATGCGCTGGCCCATCGCACCTATCGGGCACTGGGTATGGTCGACGCGGGCTACGCGATCTACGAAACGGAGTTCTGAGCTTTCTCCTTCCTTGCTACGCAGGGGATGGCTTGGAAAGGAGCAAGCGGCAATCGTCCGGGCGTCAGTCCTGTCGTAGGCCGATAGCGCCCCCAAGCTTCTGGAATGGGTGTTGCGGCCCGCCTCCGCGAGGCGTAGAAGATAGACAGCGGGCAATAGAGATTGCCTCGCGGCCGGCCCGGCCGGAATCAGCACAAGGCAATAGCCCGGGAGCATGCGGTGCCCTCCCGGTCTATCCACGCCGTGGCGCTTACGGAGTAGGCGCACTTCGACGAACCCCACCTATTGCTGCAGGCGTTCAGCCTCCCAGCTATTCGACGTTCGTGCGTCCCCGCACCACTCTGTGACCCATTCGCACGGTTGACCACGTGGACATCGCCGCGTGGCTGCGGATCTCTGCGCGCCGATTCTGCCGGCGCGGCCTCGAACGCATTCTCGCCAGAACGTTCCTCAAGGATACGAAGATGGACAAGCTGCTCAGAGCAGTTCTCGATGCTCACGGCGACCTGGAAAAGTGGGCCGCGCTCAAACAGATCACGGCTGAAATATCCCTGGGAGGCCCCTTCTGGGCCGCAAGGGGATGGCCCGATGTCTACAAGGACCAGACTGTCACCCTCGACCCGCACAATCAGCACATCCGCTTCTCTCCATTCACGTGCGCTGACCGGACGTCAGTTCTGGATGTAGACCCCGAGCGCGTGGCCCTGACCTTGAACGATGGCGGAGTCGTTGAAGAGCGCCTGGATCCGCGTGGCACTTTCCCGCTGCCGTTCGATCCCATGACTACTCCGTGGGACGCAATCCAGGTGGCTTACTTCACCAGCGCGGCAGTTTGGAACTATCTGACGGCGCCCTTCGTCTTCGCGCGGCCCGGCGTTGAAGCCACGGAGATCGAGCCGTGGATCGAGGGCGACGAAACCTGGCGGCGGCTGGCCGTTGCATTTCCCGAATCGAATGCCAATCACAATGCCGCGCAGGTCTTCTACTTCGACGATGCGCTCATGCAAAGGCGCATGGATTACTCACCCGACGTCACCGGAAGCCCCCCGATAGCGCACTACAGCGACGATCACAGGACCTTCGACGGCTTCGTCTTTCCCACTCGTCGACGTGTCTACCTGCACGACGCCAATGGTGTTGCGGACCAGAGTTTCGCGCCCATCACGATGGACGTGAAGTCCGTCGTTCTCGAACGCGACTAGAACGACGGAGAAAGCCATGAACGTTTTCACCAAGGCCCTCGCGGGAACCGCGGCCGGGATCCTGCTCGCGGCGAATGCCTTCGCACAGAACCCAACGTCACTTGTGGTGCCGATCGAGAATGAGCCGGCCGCCAGGTTGATCGTGGGGCCTCCGCTCCCCGGGCCACTCGCTACCGGCGTCGCCTACATCCCGTACCGGGTAGAGAACTTGCGCATCCTGCCAATCGGCGGGCCTCATTCAAAGAACGTGTCACCTCGTGTAGGTCACCTGCACATCACCGTGGACGACCTGCCTTGGGCGTGGGCGGACTACGGCCGGAGCGACACGATCATTCTGGTCAACCTGCCTCGTGGGGAGCACAAAGTTCTCATCGAGGCGGTCGATCCGGAAGGTGGCCTCCTGACCTCGCAGACCGTGAAGTTCGTTTCGCCGGGGAAGCCGGCCGGAAGCTGACCATCAAGGATCAACCATGAATCGCAAGACCAAACTCTGGATTGCCACGGCTGCGGCTGCTCTTGTTGCCATAGCCGGTGCTGCTGTCGGCGCGCAGGACAAGTACGCTCTCGTATCGCCTGGCGGAGTCGCGTTCGCCGACTTCAAGGGTTACGAAGACTGGGCGGTAGTCTCTTCTGCCAAGACCGATGTGCTGAAAGTGATCGTTGCAAACCCGATCATGATCAAGGCGTACAAGTCCGGCATTCCGGGGAACGGTCAGCCCTTCCCCGACGGCGCCAAGATCGCGAAACTTCAGTGGAAGCCGAAGAAGAGCACGGATGCCCCGTTCGATGTCGACGTACCAGACGTCTTCACACAGGCGTTTCTCATGGAGAAGGACAGCAAGCGGTTTCCGAAGAGCGGAGGGTGGGGATATGCGCTTTTCAACTACTCCGCCGCTTCCGACTCAATGACGGTCGACCCCACTGGCGTCTCGGATTGTGGGCATGCCTGCCACGTAAAGGTAGCGGACATGAATTACATTTTTCATCCCTACCAGAAGCGTTGACCCGAACCCGGGGAGGATCCTGTAGGTTCGCGCATTCGCAGACTGAGTTGAGTCTCGGCGCGGATTGCTGCGCGGATACGCTCAATCCAGCGCTTCGCGCGCCTGTTCGCCCGCGCAGTGGACGAAGTTCACCGGCACGCCATGCGCGCCCAGCACCGCGGCGATCTGGCGCTGGCGCGACTGGAAATGCTGGTGCAGGCGTTCCAGCTTGTCGCGGCACTCGGGCGTCTCGCAGGGCGCCTCGGTGGCATAGCGTGCTTTCCAGGCGCGCGGTTCGAACAGCGCGATGCGTGCCTCGCCGTTGGCGTAGTGCACCAGCGGTTCCGGTGGCGCATCCAGCCAGTGCTCGCCTTCGGGCTGCAGCAGCGCGGTTTCCAGCAGCGGCCACAACGGGCCCAGGCCGGCGTGGTCGTACTGCATCGCCATCATCGCGGCGAGATCGTGGACGGTGAGGTAGCGCGCGTGTTCGACCTGCAGGCCGAACGCTTCCTGTGCCGCCAGCGCGGTCGCCGCGCCGGCCATGCCGCGCTCGAGCAGCTCGCGCTCGAATGCGTCGCCGACCCGGGTGGCGATATCGGCATCGCCGCCGAGCACGAACGGCACCAGCCGCAACGGGCCGCCGGCGAAGTCCGGCGACGGCGTCAGCGCGCCCGGCAACTGCGCATCGTGCGCGCCGAAGGCGATGATCCGGCCGCCGGGCTGTGCCGCCGAACGCGGTGCCCGCGCGGCCAGCTGGTCGAGTTCCTGGTGCAGCGGCCAGCCCGGCCGCAGCAACTCGACCGGGTCGTAATGGGCGCCGACGGTGACCAGCTCCAGCGCGGCCGCGTCGGGGGCGAAGCCCGCCAGATCGTGCGCAATCAGCTCGGCCAGCGCACCCACCTCGGCCTGCGCCAGGGCCTGGCGCGATACCGGGGCATCGCCGCGCAGCTCGAGCGCCAGCGCGCCGAGCACGTGCAGGGTGGTGGTGGGGGCAGCGGGGGCGGGGTCGGCAAGACTCATGGATACGGTGGCGTTTGGTCGCACGCGAAGGCGGCGCTACACTGCGGACATTATGCCCGTGGCGCCGTTAAGGCCCGGGTGTCCCCCTTCTGCGTGAGGTGTAACGATGCGTCCTGCCCGTCCCGTTGCCGTGCTCGGTGGCGTCCGTATCCCGTTCTGCCGCCAGAACACGGCCTATGCGGACGTTGGCAACCTGGGCATGTCGGTACGCACCCTGGGCGCCCTCGTCGAGAAGTACGGCCTGCATGGCCAGCAGCTGGGCGAAGTGGCGATGGGGGCGGTGATCAAGCACTCCAGCGACTGGAACCTCGGCCGCGAAGCGGCGCTGTCTTCGGGTCTGTCGCCGCTGACACCCGGCATCACCCTGCAGCGCGCCTGCGGCACTTCGCTCGACTCGATCGTGCACATCGGCAACAAGATCGCCGCCGGGCAGATCGAGGTCGGCATCGGCGGCGGCTCCGACACCACCTCCGACGTGCCGATCGTCTACGGCCAGAAGCTGCGCCGTCGCCTGCTCGAGGCTGCGCGCGCCAAGACGCCGCGCGACAAGCTGGCCGCGTTCAAGGGTTTCCATTTCCGCGAACTCAAGCCCGAGTTCCCGGGCGTGGCCGAGCCGCGCACCGGCAAGTCGATGGGCGACCACTGCGAGGACATGGCCAAGCAGTGGAACATCTCGCGCGATTCGCAGGACGAATGGGCGCTGTCGTCGCACCAGAAGCTCGCCGCCGCCTACGAGCGCGGTTTCTTCGACGACCTGGTGGTGAGTTTCCGCGGCGTCTCGCGCGACAACATCCTGCGTCCCGACAGCACCCTGGAAAAGCTGGCCTCGCTCAAGCCGGCCTTCGACAAGACCTCCGGCCGCGGCACGCTGACCGCCGCAAACTCCACGCCGCTGACCGATGGCGCCTCCGCGTGCCTGCTCGCCTCCGACGACTGGGCGCGCTCGCACGGCCACGAAGTGCTGTGCTACCTGCGCGATGCGCACGTGTCCGCGGTCGACTTCGTCCACGGCGAGGGCCTGCTGATGGCACCGACCGTGGCCGTGCCGGAGATGCTCAAGCGCAACGGCCTGACCCTGCAGGACTTCGATTTCTACGAGATCCACGAGGCCTTCGCCGCGCAGGTGCTGTGCACGCTGCGCGCGTGGGAGAGCGAGGAGTACTGCCGCAACCGCCTCGGCCTGGACGCGCCGATGGGTCGCATCGACGTGGCAAAGATCAACCCGAACGGTTCTTCGCTGGCGGCTGGCCATCCGTTTGCCGCGACTGGCGCGCGCATCGTCGCCACCGCCGCCAAGGAGCTCAAGCAGCGCGGCGGCGGCCGTTGCCTGGTGTCGATCTGCACCGCCGGCGGCATGGGCGTGGTTGCCATCCTGGAGCGCTGACGCGCCACCCCATCGTCATCCGAAGCCTGTCATCCGAAGCCTGTCATCCCGAGCGCAGCGAGGGATCTGTTTTTCGCGGCAGGACAGCAGGTCCATCGCTGCGCTCGGGACGACGGTCGACTCAGCCGCGCAGTCGCGGTACGCCGTGCTCGTTGCGTTCCTCGACCACGGCCTGGTCGAAGATCTTCTGGCGCATGTCGCGCCCAGGCAGCTCCTGCGTCGCCGCGCCACGCGCGGCATTGAGGGCATTGGCATAGCACAGGCGCGCGAGTTTCTCGTCGCCGGCCTGGCTGAAACCGTGCCCGAGTTCTTCCCAGGCTTCACTGTTGGCGCCCTGGGCCAGTGCGCGATGCAGGTACGTCTCCGCTTGCGGCCATTGGCCCTGGGCGCGTGCCAGGCGCGCCAGCGTCAACAGCAACGCGGGACTGGCCGGATGCGCCTGCAGCCAGCGCTCGGCGTTGCCGCGGCGCGCATCGAGGCGGCCGATCGCCAGTCGACCGTACAGCCCGGCGAGTGATTCGTCCCAGCGTGCGTCGAGCGCCTGCTCGATGCTTTTCGCCGCCGCCTCGTCCCAGCGCAACGCCGCGGCGCGCTCGGCATAGGCGGCGACCGCGGCAGGATCGCTGCGCAGCGGCTTGGGCAGTGCTTCCCAGCGATCGGCCAGGACATTGGCATCGCCGGCTTCGCGCAGCGAGGCCGCGCCCCATTGCGCCTCCGCAGCGGCCAGGCGATCGCCCGGCCAGGCCTGCTGCTGGCGCAGTGCGCCGAGCAGACCGTATGCCTCGCCACTGCGACCCAGCGCGACCAGCGCCTGTGCGCGCAATGCCAGGCCGCGCGGCGGCAACGGCGCGGCAGCGACACCGTCGAGCGCGGCCAGTGCCTCGGCGGGACGTCCACGCTCCAGCGACAGTTCGGCGCTCGCCAGTGCGCGCGCGGTGGCATGGCCGCCGTCCAGCGCCTCCAGATGGCGTTTCACCGCGGCGTCGTCACCACGGGCAGCAGCGGCCCGCGCCGCGCCGGCGTGCGCGAGCGCCCGCACCTGGTCCTGCGCGGCGGCCTGGTCGAGCAGCTTCTCGGCGCGGCTCCACTGGCCCTGGTCGAGCGCGGTCAGGCCATCGATCAGCTGCGCGCGCGCCTGGCGCTCGCGGTGCCGGCGCATCGCCACGAACGGCAGGTTGAGCAGTTTCCACAGCAGCCACAATCCGGCGGCCACCAGCAGCAGCGTCAACACGCCCTTGGGCACGTTGGTGGTGTAGTCGTTGCCGCCGTAGCGCACCAGCACGTAGCCCGGATCCTGCAACAGCACCTGGGCGACCAGCGCCCCGGCCAGCGCCAACACGATCCAGAACAGCAGGTTGCGGAAGATGTTCATGGGCGCGAACTCCTTTGCGTCCGTCAGTCTGCCGCGCGTAGCTGGCGCAGCTGCTGCAGTGTGCTGCCGAGGGTTGGAAGCGTCAGTGAAAGCGGTCGCTGCGCCAGCGCGCGCATCTGCGCGCGTTGTTGCTGCAACGACGGCGACTCCGGCCACAGCCTCGTCAGCCAGCCTTCGGCGCGCTGCAAGGCGGCGCGGAACCCGGCCTGGTCGCGGCGCTCGGCCGCGGCGCGCGCCAGCGAGATCTCAAGCTGCAGGCCCGCCATCGCCGCGACGCGATCGGAGGCCTGCACCGCGACGGTGCGATCGCTCGGTCGCACGTCGATCAGCGTGGCAAACGCGCGGCGCCACCAGGGCGACTCGGGTTCGGTCTGCGTGGTCGTGTCAGCCGGCGCCACCATGGCGGTCTGTGCCAGCGCATCGAGTTCGGCCATGGCCTGCACGCGCGGTTCGGCACCCATTGCCTCCAGTCCCGCGCTTTCCTGTTGCAGCGTCTGTCGCAGGCTGAGGTAGGCCGGGTCGTCGACGCCGTCGAGCACGTGCCCGGCCAGCGCGTATGCGCGGCGCGCACCATCGAGGTCGCCGGCAATCAGCAGGCGTTGCTGGCCGAGGCTGAGCAACAGTTCGGTTTCGTCCAGTCGCAGCGCCTGGGCGCCGTGACGATCGGGGTCGGCCAGTTTCGACACCGAATCTTCGAGCAGTGCCGCGCGCTGGCCGATGCCGAGCAGTTCGTCGCGCAGGACACGGTTGGTGGCGTCGGCCTGCTGCAGTCGTTGCACCTGCGCGCGCTGGTCGCGACGGATCGAATCGATGCGTCCATCCAGTGCGTCCAGACGCTGACCGGCATCGCTGGCCTGCGCGCGTTCGCGTTCGAGCCTGGCCTGCCACTGCATCCAGCCGTAGCCACCGGCGCCGGCAACCAATACCAGCACCACCAGCCAGAGCCAGCCGCGCGAGCGCCGCGGCGCGGTCGCGGCAGGGGCGGGTGCAGGGTTCGAATCGGGCGTGGTGGACACGGCAACGGTCAGGTCAGGTGGGGACGGGCGCCATGCTACCGGATGCGATGCGCGTCACGGAGAGACCGCGCCCGATCCGCCCTGTCGCCGGTAGTCGGGCGCTAAGGCCGAGCTGCGGCGAGCAGATCGCGTGGACGCGCGCTGCCGGCGACGGCCACCTCGCCGAATCCCAGGCGCCGTGCCAGCTCTGCGAGCCGTTCGCTGGCAGCCACCACGCGCGATTGCATCAGACGGCTTCGCGCCGGCGCCGGCAACGCAGTGAGAATCGTCTCAAGTGCGTCGCCGCTCGAAAGCGCGATCACGGTCGGTGCCGTCAGCGCGAGTAGTTGCTTGATCGAACGCGTTGACGGCGCGATCGCGACCCGTTCGTAGACGTCGACCCGCAACACCTGCGCCCCGCGCGCCTGCAACGCCGGCACCAGCACACCGCGACCGCCCGGCGCGCTGATGAAGCCCAGTTCGACGCCGGACAGATCCCGCAATCCAGCCAACGCCAGCAGGCCTTCGCTGTCCATCCGCGACGGTGCCTCCACCGCCGTCACGCCAGCGCGACGCAATGTCGCCGCGGTGCCGCTGCCCACGGCGAACCATCGCTGCCCTTGATGTGTCTGCAGCGGCTGCAACGATCGGGCGGCACGCACCGCCGTCGGACTGGTGACGACGACCCGCGGTGCCCGCAAGGCGAGGCGCAACGACTCGCGGGTGCGATCGTCGTCACGCAACTGCAGTTGCCATGGCGAAAGTGCGATGAACCCGGCACCCGCGCCAGTCGCGGCGCGGCGCAACGGCGCATGCTCGCCGCGCGGACGCAGCGAGATCACGTACCATCCGGGCGGCGCAGGGGCTGGCATGGCAACAGCATAGCCGCCCCGCCCGCATCCCCCATCGCTCGCACGCACGCCGGATGAACCACGACTCCCACGCTTCCCAATACCGCAGTCCCGAACAGGATTACGAGCACGCACCCGCCCTCGAACGGCTGCACCACCACTACCAGTCGATGCCGCCGGTTGCCGCGATGGACGTGCGTATTGCCGGCTACGACGGCCAGCGCCTTTGCCTGCATGCGCCGCTGTCGCGTCACGTCAACGACAAGGGCTGCGCCTTCGGTGGCAGCCTGGCGTCGATGATGACCCTGGCCTCCTGGGGCGTGGTGTCGCTGCACATCGAGGCCGCCGGACTCGAGGCCGAGGTGTTCGTCGCCGACAGCCAGATCCGCTACCTGGCGCCGCTGTTCGCCGACCTGGACGTGCAGGCCGAACTGGCGCCGGACTCGAACTGGCCCGGCTTCATCGCCACCCTTCGCGAGCGCGGCCGCGCCCGCACCGGCCTGATTGCGCGGGCGATGCTGCCCGACGGCGGCGTCGCCACCGAGTTCACCGCCCGCTATGTCGCGATCCTGAAGCACCCCCCGCGGGCGTGAGCACGACCGCGGCCAAGCGCTGCGAGCCGTGGACGACGCTTTGCCCTAGGATGGCGGCGAACACCGGGGAACCCTTTCCATGCGCCGTCTGACCCAACTGATGAGTCTGGCCCTGCTGCTGGGCCTGCTGGCGGTCGCCGGCAGCGCCGCGGCCAGCCGCAAGACCGATACCCTCGACCGCAACCAGTACGCGTGGGCCGGTGCGATCCGCTGGGGCGATTTCGACGCCGCCCTGACCCTGGTCGACCCGGTGTTCCTCGCCGAGCACCCGGTCAGCGAGCTCGAACTGGCCCGCTACGAGCAGGTCCAGATCACCGCCTACCGCGACAAGGGCAGCAGCGTCGACTGGAAGGCCGGGGTGGCCATCCGCGAAATCGAGATCGGCGTGGTCAACCGCCACACCCAGGCCGAGCGCACCGTCCGCTTCCGCGAACAATGGCGCTGGGACGAAGAGGCCAAGACCTGGTGGACCACCGGCGGGCTGCCGGACCTCTGGGACGGCCAATAGGCGCTGTCGCACCTCCCTCCAGCCGCTAATTTTGCGCCGCCGCCGGCACTGGGAGACAATCCCGCCCCCGTTTCAGCTGCCGTGATGCCGTGACCTTCCAAGAACTGCTGGCCTTCGCCGAACGCCACACCTACCTGTCGCTGGCGCTGGTCGGCCTGACGATCGCGATCATCTACGTTGAGATCGCGCGCCTGTTCCGCGGCTACAAGGCCCTGCGCCCGGCCGAGCTGACCGGCCTGATCAACCGCGAGAACGCGCTGGTCATCGACCTGTCGGCGAGCAACGACTTCGAGAAGGGCCATATCGCCGGCAGCAAGTCGGTGCAGCCCAGCCAGTTCGATCCGGAAAACAAGCTGCTGGCCAACGCCAGGGAGCTTCCGGTCGTGGTGGTGTGCCGCACCGGCCAGGGCTCGGCCGACGCCGCCAAGCGCCTGAAGAAGGCCGGCTTCACCCAGGTTTTCTGGCTCGACGGTGGCATTGCCGCTTGGCAACAGGCCGACCTGCCGCTGGTGAAGGGCCGCGCCTGACGAGAGTTTGTCGCGGCGGGCTTGATAGCCGTCCACGCGCCCCAACAAAACCTTTGGGGATTGAATGGGGAAGGCGATGACGGCTTGCCGCAGACCGTTCACCTCGCGCAATCTGAACAGCCGGCCGCACCCGAGGTGCGTGCCATAATCGACCACTTTCCGCATTAATTGTCTGGAGTTACGAGATGTCCGAAGAAAACGTCAACGGCGGCGCAGCGACTGCCGAAGCCAGCGGCCCGGCATTCACCGTCGAGAAGATCTACGCCAAGGACGTCTCCTTCGAGGTCCCCGGTGCACCGGCCGTGTTCAACGAGCAGGCCCAGCCGCAGCTGCAGATGAACCTCAACCAGAGCGTGCAGCGCCTCAACGAGAACGCGTTTGAGGTCGTGCTCGGCATCACCCTGACCTGCAACGCCGGCGACAAGACCATGTACGTGGCCGAAGTGAAGCAGGCCGGCGTGTTCGGCCTGGCCGGTTTCGACGCCCAGACCCTCGACGGCATGCTCGGCACCCATTGCCCGAACGTGCTGTACCCGTACGCGCGCCAGCTGATCAGCGAGCTGATCCAGACCGGCGGTTTCCCGCCGTTCTACCTGCAGCCGATCAACTTCGAAGCGCTGTACGCCGAAGGCCTGCGCCAGCGTGCCGCCCAGCAGGGTGGTGACGCCGGCCTGGCCGACGCCGAGACCGCCGGCAACGCCTGATCGCGACCGCGGCATGGAGGCGAACGCACTGCCCACCGTCGCGGTTCTGGGAGCGGGCTCCTGGGGCACCGCCCTGGCGGCCCTGATCGCACGGCACGGTCATCCGACCGTGCTGTGGGGTCGTGACGCCGACGGCGTCGCGGCCATCGACGGCGCCCACGAGAACCCGCGCTACCTGCCGGGCGTCACTCTGCCCGAATCGCTGCGTGCGACCACCGACCTGGCCGCCTCGCTGCAGGGCGCCGACCTGGTTCTGGTGGTGGTGCCGTCGCACGCGTTCGCGCAAACGCTGCGCAAGCTCGCACCGCACCGTCCGGCACACGCCGGCGTGGCCTGGGCGACCAAGGGCTTCGAGCCCGGCAGCGGCCGTTTCCTGCACGAAGTCGCCGAGGAAGTACTCGGCGCCGACGTGCCGCTGGCGGTGGTGACCGGCCCGTCGTTCGCCAAGGAAGTCGCGCAGGGGTTGCCGACCGCACTTACCGTGCACGGTAGCCACGCCGACTTCTCCCAGCAGGTCGCCGATGCGCTGCACGGTCCGGCCTTCCGTGCCTACACCGGCAACGACATGCTCGGGGCCGAGCTCGGCGGCGCAATGAAGAACGTGCTGGCCGTGGCGACCGGTGTCGCCGACGGCATGCAGCTCGGCCTCAACGCGCGCGCCGGCCTGATCACGCGCGGCCTCAACGAGATGCTGCGCCTGAACCACGCCATCGGTGGCAAGGCCGAGACCCTGATGGGTCTGGCCGGCCTGGGCGACCTGGTGCTCACCTGCACCGGCGACCTGTCGCGCAACCGCCGCCTGGGCCTGGCCCTCGGTCGTGGCCAGTCGATCGCCGATGCGGTGCGCGAAATCGGCCAGGTGGTCGAGTCGGTGCAGACCGCCGACGAAGTCATGCGCCAGGCCGAGCGTCATGGCGTGGAACTGCCGATCTCCAGCGCCGTGCAGGCGGTGTTGCACGGCGAGATCACGCCGGCCGAAGGCCTGCGCCTGCTGCTCTCGCGCGAACAGAAGCCCGAGTACCCGCGCGACCTGTTCGGCTGATTCCGCTGCATTGCGAGAAACAAAAAACCCGGCTTGAGCCGGGTTTTTTTGTTCTTCTTCCCGCTGCGCGAACGTTCGCATTGCTTGTCGTCCCGAACGCAGTGAGGGACCTGCTGGTGTTGTTGCTGTTGCTGTCGGGTGTTGGGCTTGCATCTGCGGAATGGCGTCGTCCGCCGGGCCGGGGATTGCTCCGCCCCTTAGTCGGACATCCTGTCCGAAGGCGGGGCGTGGGCCATCCATGGCCCACTGCTGCGCAATCCCCGGCCCGGCGGACGACGCTTCGGCATTTCGTTGCATGGTCTTCGGCGGCCCTCACCCCAACCCCTCTCCCGCAAGCGGGAGAGGGGCTGAAGAAAACCGTCATCCCCGCGAAGGCGGGGACCCAGCGTCGTTGCTCGTCATTCCCGCGAAGGCGGGGACCCATGGACGTTGCTCCGACTGGCCACGCACGGAAGAAGGATCAAAAAAAACCCCGGCATTGCCGGGGTTTTTGTTCAACACATTGCAGGCCCGATCAGGCTGCGACAGTCTCGGCCACCTGGCGGTAGTCCTCGATCTGGTCGAAGTTCATGTAGCGATAGATCTCCGCTCCCTTGGCATTGATCACGCCGATGTCCGCCATGTACTCCTCGCGGGTCGGGATGCGGCCCAGGCGCGAGCAGATCGCCGCCAGTTCCGCCGAGCCCAGGTACACGTTGGTGTTGCGGCCCAGGCGGTTGGGGAAGTTGCGGGTGCTGGTGGAGAACACCGTCGCGCCCTCGCGCGCCTGCGCCTGGTTGCCCATGCACAGCGAGCAGCCCGGCATTTCCATGCGCGCGCCGGCGGTGCCGAAGGTGCCGTAGTGGCCTTCCTTCGTCAGTTCCGAAGCGTCCATCTTGGTCGGCGGCGCGACCCACAGGCGGGTCGGGATGTCGCGCTTGCCTTCCAGCAGCTTGGCGGCGGCACGGAAGTGGCCGATGTTGGTCATGCACGAACCGATGAAGACCTCGTCGATGACCGCACCGGCGACGTCGGACAGCGTCTTCACGTCGTCCGGATCGTTCGGGCACGCAACGATCGGCTCGACGATCTGGTCGAGGTCGATGTCGATCACGGTGGCGTACTCAGCGTCGGCATCGCCTTCCAGCAGCTGCGGGTTGGCCAGCCAGGCCTCCATGGCCTTGATGCGGCGCGCCAGCGAGCGCGGGTCGGCATAACCTTCGGCGATCATCCACTTCAGCAGCGTGATGTTGCTGGTGAGGTATTCGATGATCGGTTCCTTGTCGAGCTTGACCGTGCAGCCTGCGGCCGAACGCTCGGCCGACGCATCGGACAGCTCGAACGCCTGCTCGACCTTGAGCTGCGGCAGGCCTTCGATCTCGAGGATGCGGCCGGAGAAGATGTTCTTCTTGCCCTGCTTGGCGACCGTCAGCATGCCCTGCTTGATCGCGGCCAGCGGGATCGCGTTGACCAGGTCACGCAGGGTCACGCCCGGCTGCATGGTGCCCTTGAAGCGCACCAGCACCGACTCGGGCATGTCCAGCGGCATCACGCCGGTGGCCGCGGCGAAGGCGACCAGACCCGAGCCTGCCGGGAACGAGATGCCGACCGGGAAGCGGGTGTGGCTGTCGCCGCCGGTGCCGACGGTGTCGGGCAGCAGCATGCGGTTGAGCCAGGAGTGGATCACGCCGTCGCCCGGACGCAGGGCGATGCCGCCGCGGTTGCTGATGAAGGCCGGCAGCTCGTGGTGGGTCTTGACGTCGACCGGCTTGGGGTAAGCGGCGGTGTGGCAGAACGACTGCATCACCAGGTCGGCCGAGAAGCCCAGGCAGGCCAGGTCCTTGAGCTCGTCGCGGGTCATCGGGCCGGTGGTGTCCTGCGAACCCACCGAGGTCATCTTCGGCTCGCAGTAGGTGCCCGGGCGGATGCCGGTGCCGTCGGTCAGACCGCATGCACGGCCGACCATCTTCTGCGCCAGCGAGTAGCCCTTGCCGCTGTCGGCCGGGTTGGACGGCAGGCGGAACAGGGTCGACGGCGCCAGGCCGAGCGCTTCACGCGCCTTGGCGGTCAGGCCGCGGCCGACGATCAGCGGGATGCGGCCGCCGGCGCGGACTTCGTCGAACAGAACGTCGGACTTCACCGAGAACTCGGCGATGACCTGGCCGTCCTTGAGCGCCTTGCCCTCATACGGCCGCAGCTCGACCACGTCGCCCATGTTCATCTGCGACACGTCCAGTTCGATCGGCAGCGCGCCGGCGTCTTCCATCGTGTTGTAGAAGATCGGGGCGATCTTGCTACCGAGACATACGCCGCCAAAGCGCTTGTTCGGGATGAAGGGGATGTCCTCGCCGGTGAACCACAGCACCGAGTTGGTGGCCGACTTGCGCGAGGAGCCGGTGCCGACGACGTCGCCGACGTAGGCGACCAGGTGGCCCTTGTCCTTGAGCGACTCGATGAACTTGACCGGGCCGCGCTTGCCGTCTTCTTCCGGCTCGATGCCGTCGCGGCGGTTCTTCAGCATCGCCAGGGCGTGCAGCGGGATGTCCGGGCGCGTGGTCGCGTCCGGCGCCGGCGACAGATCGTCGGTGTTGGTCTCGCCGGTCACCTTGAAGGCGGTGATGGTCATGCTGGCCGGAACTTCCGGACGGCTGGTGAACCATTCCGCGTCGGCCCAGCTCTGCAGCACGGCCTTGGCGTTGGCGTTGCCGGCCTCGGCCTTTTCCTGCACGTCGTGGAAGGCGTCGAACATCAGCAACGTCTTCTTCAGCGCTTCGGCAGCGATGACGCCGACCCGGGCGTCGTCGAGCAGGTCGACCAGCGGGTGAATGTTGTAGCCGCCCAGCATGGTGCCGAGCAGTTCGGTCGCGCGCTCGCGACTGATCAGCGAGTTGACCTCGGTGCCGAAGGCCACCGCGGCCAGGTAGGACGCCTTGACCTTGGCCGCGTCGTCGACGCCGGCCGGCACGCGATTGGTAATCAGATCGATAAGGAACTCACCCTCGCCCGCCGGCGGGTTCTTCAACAGCTCGATGACATCAGCGGTCTGCTGTGCGGTCAGCGGCAGCGGCGGGATGCCCAGCGCGGCGCGCTCGGCAACGTGGTGGCGGTAGGCTTCCAACATGCTTCTCTCCAGGAAAAACTCAGGCGTTGTGACGTAATGCGGTCGGGCGAGCGTCGTGCTCTACAAAGTCGTGCTCTACAAAATCTTGGGCACGATGATCTTCAGACCCTTGAAGTAATCACGGAAAAACCCGGCGTCGCGCGTGATCAGACCGGCGCACTGCAGCAGTGCATGGGCGCCGACGATGAAGTCCGGTACGGTGCGCGGTGAAATCTGGCTACCCTCCCCCGCGACCCGTCGACGCTGGTTGAAGCGGCGCTGCATTTCGCCCGCCCGGATGGCCGAACGGCGCTCCACGGGGAGGTAGCGCATCCCCATTTCTTCGACCACATCCATGATGTCGGTGCCATGACCCAGCCCGGCGGTGATCTCGCTGACCACCACGTCACAGAGCACGACCGGACCTTGCGCCAATGCATCGCGAATGCACTGCTCGGCGGCGTCGGCCATGCCCGCGTCCTCGCCGAGCAGGTCGATCAGCACGGACGTGTCGATTGCGATGGTGTTCCCGGCAGGCATGGCGTCAGACGTCGACCGGATCGCCCGGTGCGCGCCCACGCAGCTCGCGCATGATGTCGTCGGTGGTCACGCCTTCGGGCAGCTTGAAGCGGCCGCGCGCGCGCGAAATGGCATCGTCCACGTTCTTGCGCAGGATGATGCGCCCGCCCTCCAGCTCCACTTTGAGGTGGGTGCCCTTGGTCAGGCCGAGCGCATCGCGCACGGCCTTGGGCAGGGTGATCTGGCCTCGTTCGGCAACGATGGCTTCCACGGCGGACCTCCTCGGAATGACGGATTTGGTATGTATGAATAATACATACCTTCCCACCCATACTCAATCGCACAGGACTCCGCAAGCGCACAATGGGCTCTGCGTATTCAGGATCCGGACCGTCGTCCGCTCGCCTTAACGCAAGCAGCGGATAATCGATCGGTCTCCCAGCCAGACCCTCCATTCAGCCACAGACCGCCAGGAGCTCCCCCATGTCCCAAGACTCCTTCTCCACCCGCCGCCAGCTCGTCGTCAACGGCCGCACCCTCACCTACAACAGCCTGCCGGCACTGGGTGAGCGGTTCGACATCCGCAGGCTGCCCTACTCGATGAAGATCCTGCTGGAGAACCTGTTGCGCCATGAAGACGGCGGCATCACGGTCGGCAAGGAGCACATCGAGGCGGTGGCGCGGTGGGATGCCAGCAAGGAACCCGACACCGAGATCGCCTTCATGCCCGCGCGCGTGGTGCTGCAGGACTTCACCGGCGTGCCGTGCGTGGTCGACCTGGCGGCGATGCGCGATGCGGTCAGCAAGCTCGGCGGCAATGCCGGCCAGATCAACCCGCTGATCCCCTCGGAACTGGTCATCGACCACTCGGTGCAGGTCGACGTGTTCGGTCGCGCCGATGCGCTGGACCTCAACGGCAAGATCGAGTTCGAGCGCAACATGGAGCGCTACAGCTTCCTGCGCTGGGGCCAGAAGGCCTTCCACAACTTCAAGGTCGTGCCGCCCAACACCGGCATCGTCCACCAGGTGAACCTGGAGAACCTGGCGCGCGTGGTCGTCGAACGCGAGGTCGACGGCGAGTTGCTCGCCTTCCCCGATACCGTCTTCGGCACCGACAGCCACACCACGATGATCAACGGCATCGGCGTGCTCGGCTGGGGCGTGGGCGGCATCGAGGCCGAGGCCGCGATGCTCGGCCAGCCGTCGTCGATGCTGATTCCGCAGGTGGTCGGCTTCAAGCTCACCGGCAAACTGCCCGAGGGCACCACCGCCACCGACCTGGTGCTCACCGTCACCCAGATGCTGCGCAAGCTCGGCGTGGTCGGCAAGTTCGTCGAGTTCTTCGGCGAAGGCCTGCCGCACCTGCCGCTGGCCGACCGCGCCACGATCGCCAACATGGCGCCGGAGTACGGCGCGACCTGCGGCATCTTCCCGATCGATGCCGAGTCGCTGACCTATCTGCGCCTGTCCGGCCGCAGCGACGAGCAGGTCGCCCTGGTCGAGGCCTACGCCAAGGCACAGGGCCTGTGGCACGAGCCGGGTCAGGCTGAGGCCAGCTACACGACCACGCTCGAACTCAATCTCGCCGACGTCAAACCGTCGCTGGCCGGCCCCAAGCGTCCGCAGGACCGGGTGCTGCTGAGCGAGGTCAAGGCCAACTTCACCGAGAACCTCGGCGACCTGACCGCCCATCGCGTCAACGGCAGCGTGCGACGCATGGATGCCGAGGGCGGGCACCAGCCGCAGGCCGGCCACCTGGCCGCGCGTCCGCGCTCGAAGATCCGCATCCAGGAACAAGATGCGGAATTGAGCGACGGCTCGGTGGTGATCGCCGCGATCACGTCCTGCACCAACACCTCCAACCCGGCGGTGATGCTCGGCGCGGGCCTGCTCGCCCGCAACGCGGCCAAGCTCGGCCTGAAAGCCAAGCCGTGGGTCAAGACCTCGCTCGGGCCGGGCTCGCTGGTGGTCACCGACTACCTGCGCAAGGCCGGCGTGCTCGACGACCTGGAGAAGCTCGGCTTCTTCGTCGTCGGTTACGGCTGCACCACCTGCATCGGCAACTCCGGCCCGCTGCCGGACGAAGTCTCGCGCGGCATCGCCGAGAACGACCTCGCCGTCGCCTCGGTGCTGTCGGGCAACCGCAATTTCGAAGGCCGCGTGCACCCGGAAGTGAAGATGAACTACCTGGCCTCGCCGCCGCTGGTGGTGGCCTACGCCATCGCCGGCACGGTCGACATCGACCTCACCCGCGAACCGGTCGGTCACACGCCCGACGGTCGAGCCGTGCACCTGCGCGAAATCTGGCCGAGCAACAAGGAAATCGGCGACGTCATCGCCGCGACGGTCGGCCCGGAACTGTTCGCGCAGAACTACGCCGACGTGTTCAAGGGCGACTCGCGCTGGAACCAGATCGCCTCGCCCGAAGGCGAGTCCTTCGCCTGGGACGCCACCTCGACCTACATCAAGAACCCACCCTACTTCGACGGCATGAGCATGGCCGTCGGCTCGATCAACGACGTCCACGGCGCCCGCATCATGGGCCTGTTCGGCGACTCGATCACCACCGACCACATCTCGCCGGCGGGCAACATCAAGAAGGATTCGCCGGCAGGCCGCTTCCTGGTCTCGCGCGGCGTGCAGCCGGCCGACTTCAACAGCTACGGCAGCCGCCGCGGCAACGACGACGTCATGGTCCGCGGCACCTTCGCCAACATCCGCATCAAGAACCTGATGTTCGGCGGCGAGGAAGGCGGCAACACGCTGTACTTCGCCAAGGGCGGCGCGGCGCCGGAGAAGATGTCGATCTTCGACGCGGCGATGAAGTACAAGGCCGAGGGTGTGCCGCTGGTGGTGATGGCGGGCAAGGAGTACGGCACCGGATCATCGCGCGACTGGGCGGCCAAGGGCACCAACCTGCTCGGGGTGAAGGCTGTGATCGCCGAGAGCTTCGAACGCATCCACCGCTCCAACCTGGTTGGCATGGGCGTGTTGCCGCTGCAGTTCAAGGATGGCGAGAACGCGCTCTCGCACGGCCTGGACGGCTCGGAGGAGATCAGCGTCACCGGCATCGACGACGGCCGCGCCCGGACGGCGACCGTGACCGCACGTCGATCTGACGGCAGCGAGAAGCGCTTCGAAGTCCGCGTGCTGCTGCTGACGCCGAAGGAAGTCGAGTACTTCCGCCACGGCGGCATCCTGCATTACGTGCTGCGGCAGTTGGCGGCGAAGAAGGCGGCGTAACGTTTCGAGGAACCATATAACCCGTCATTCCCGCGAAGGCGGGAACCCAGCGACTTCCGCTTCTCTTGGTCGCAAAAGCCAAGTCGCTGGGTCCCCGCCTTCGCGGGGATGACGGGTTCCCGTGACCAAAGTGCCGACAGGGTCAGAGCTTCGGCGCCCACGTCGCACTCGTCAGCCGCCACTCCCCACCTTCCTCGCGCCACCCGGTCTCGACCTCATAGAGTTGCGCGGCGTCGGGCAACAGTTCGCCCGAGCCACCGGTCAAGGCCGCAGTGAATCGCGCCGTTGCATGACCGGGTTGAAGCTGCACCGAAACCGGCCCCAGCTTCACGCCGATCTGGCGATGACGCAGGAACATCAGCCGCGCGATCCTGCCAGCACCTTCGCGATCGAGCGCATCGGGACCGATGAAATCCTCGGCAAGCACCGCGTCCAGCACCGAGGCATCGCGTTGCTCGATGCCCTGCTGCAACGACTCCACGGTCTGTCGAAGCCGTTGCTCCGGTGGCGTGCGGCTGCAGCCCGATGCCAATACGACCAGCAGCACCAGTGTCACGCTGCACCGCACAAACCAGTTTGCTGTCCGCATCCCCTGCCCCATGCCCATTGCCCATGCTGTCGTCGCGGCCATGCTGCCACGTCGATACGACCGCCGTCGCCGCACCAGTGCGCGCCTTGCCAGCCTTGGGGGCCTATGCTCCAATCGCTGGAAGCACCGTACGGCGGCGCATTCGCAACACGCATCGCCGAAGGCTATCAACTGCGATTTGGAGAGGGGAATCGCGATGAGTTCTGAACGTCCTTGGCTGGCACAGTATCCGCAGGGGGTTGCGGCCGAGATCGATGTGGATGAGTTCCCGTCCGTCGTCGCCGTGCTGGAAAACGCGATCGAGAAATATCGCGACCGGCCGGCCTTCGCCAACCTCGGCAAGACCCTCACCTATGCCGAAATCGACCAGCTCAGTGCGCAGTTTGCTGCGTACCTGCTGGGCGAGCTGAAGCTCAAGAAGGGCGATCGCGTCGCGATCATGATGCCCAACTGCCTGCAGTATCCGATCGCCACCTTCGGCGTACTGCGTGCCGGCCTGACGGTGGTCAACACCAACCCGATGTACACCGCGCGCGAGCTTCGGCACCAGCTGGTCGACTCCGGCGCCAACGTGATCCTGGTGCTCGACAACTTCGCCCACACCGTGCAGGAAGTGGTCGCCGACACGCAAATCAAGCAGGTCATCACCACCGGCCTGGGCGACATGCTCGGCCTCAAGGGTGCGGTGGTGAACTTCGCCCTGAAGTACGTCAAGAAGATGGTCCCGGACTACAACCTGCCCGGCGCGATCCGCTTCCGTGACGCACTGGCGCTGGGCCAGCGCCACAACTTGGCCGAAGTGGAAATTTCGCCGCAGGACATCGCCTTCCTGCAGTACACCGGCGGCACCACTGGCGTCGCCAAGGGCGCGATGCTGACCCACCGCAACCTGGTCGCCAACATGCAGCAGGCGGCGATGTGGGTGGGCACCGGCGTCAAGTACGGCGAGGAAGTGATCATCACCGCGCTGCCGCTGTACCACATCTTCGCATTGACCGCGAACGGCCTGGTCTTCATGAAGTTCGGCGGACTGAACTACATGATCACCAACCCGCGCGACATGAAGGGCTTCGTCAAGGAGCTCAAGAGCGTGCCGTTCACCGCCATCACCGGCGTCAACACGCTGTTCAACGGCCTGCTCAACACGCCGGGCTTCAACGAGATCGACTTCTCCAGGCTGCACCTGACCCTGGGCGGCGGCATGGCCGTGCAGCGCTCGGTCGCCGAGCGCTGGAAGCAGGTGACCGGCGTGACCCTGGTCGAGGCCTACGGCCTGACCGAGACTTCACCGGCGGCCTGCATCAACCCGATGGACCTGAAGGACTACAACGGCTCGATCGGCCTGCCGATCTCGTCGACCGACGCTTGCGTCAAGGACGAGAACGGCGTGACGCTGCCGATGGGCGACGTCGGCGAGCTGTGCATCAAGGGCCCGCAGGTCATGAAGGGCTACTGGCGTCGGCCGGAGGACACCGCCGCGGTGATCGACGCCGACGGCTGGCTGCACACCGGCGACATGGCGCGGATGGACGACCAGGGCTTCTTCTACATCGTCGACCGCAAGAAGGACATGATCCTGGTCTCGGGCTTCAACGTGTACCCCAACGAGGTCGAGGACGTGATCGCGATGATGCCGGGGGTGCTGGAAGTGGCCGCCGTCGGTGTCCCGGACGAAAAGTCCGGCGAGGCGGTCAAGGTCGTGATCGTCAAGAAGGACCCGAGCCTCACCGCCGAGCAGGTCAAAACCCACGCTCGAGAGCACCTGACCGGCTACAAGCACCCGCGTTACGTCGAGTTCCGGACCGAGCTGCCAAAGACCAACGTCGGCAAGATCCTGCGCCGCGAGCTCCGGGACGGCCCGGCCGCAAGCCCCGCCGCCCACTGATCCGGGCCGGGCTCCGGCCCGGCCCGCGCACGCTCCAAACGCCCGCAAGGTCCAACGACCTTGCGGGCGTTTGCTTTTGTAGGCATAGAATCGGGCGGTCGGACGCACCCCCTTGATCGCATTGCCGTCCCGAACAGCGCGACCGGCCGGACGGTTCAAATCCACGGAGGATTCGCAATGTCAGCTGTCTACCCGTTCCACCGCACTGCCACCGGCCGCAACCTGCGGGTCGTCGAAGAGACCGACCGCGGTGTCTACTGGTGCCACATGCACGCGGACGCCGTCCCGGGCCGTCGCGCCTGCTTCTCGATGGACCTGGTCGACGACATCATCCAGTACCAGCGTGGCCTGGCTGATCGCTTTCGCGCCGCCGCAGGCAGCACCCTGCCGCACGTGGTCCTGGCCTCCGATGCCGATGCCTTCAACCTCGGCGGCGACCTGGACCTGTTCTGCCGCCTGATCCGTGCCGGCGACCGCGACGGCCTGCTGACCTACGCCCGCCAATGCGTGCGCGGCGTGCACGCCTTCCACGACGGACTGGGCGCCGGCGCGCACAGCATCGCCCTGCTCCAGGGTGACGCGCTGGGCGGTGGCTTCGAAGCTGCGTTGAGCTGCCACACCATCGTTGCCGAAGAAGATGTGCTGATGGGCCTGCCGGAAGTCCTGTTCGATCTGTTCCCGGGCATGGGCGCCTATTCGTTCCTGTGCAAGCGCGTCACCCCGCACGTGGCCGAGAAGCTGATGCTGGAAGGCAACATGTTCAGCAGCCAGGAAATGCACAAGATGGGCCTGGTCGACGTGCTGGTCCCGCGCGGTGAAGGCGTAGCGGCAGTCGAAGACGTGATCCGCGCCAACCGTCGCATCCCGCACGCACGCGCCGCCATGCACCAGGTGCGCCAGATGACCCAGGCGGTAACCCTGGACGAGATGATGCGCATTACCGAAGTCTGGGTGGACACCGCGCTGCAACTGGGCGACAAGTCGCTGCGAACGATGGACCGGCTGGTGCGTGCGCAGGAGCGGCGTGCCGCGAATGGGGCCGCCTGAGCCCGGACAAGCAAGCCGCACGGCAATGACTGACTGGGGAAATGCAGGAGCATCAGGCATGCCCGCACCCGCCTGACGAGTAATACCGCAAAACCAAGGGGAACCAGCGCCCGCAGGAGGGGAAATCCGGCGGGCCGGATCCGCATTGAGCCCAGCTCCCTCTCCCCTGGAGTTGGAGGCAGTTCCGTGCCGACCAGGCGCGACTGCGCAACGAACGGGACAGTCGCCGGGCAGCAGCCCGCAATGGACGTCCGGATTCGTCAGTTCGCGCGCCCCTTGGTCCGCGACTCGGGTAGGACAGATGCTGAGGAGCGCGTAGTTGCGACCCCGTTTGCATGTAAGTGCCTTGTGGACAATGAACGTCGCGTGCTGCAATCACCCGAGCCATCAAAGGTCTCAAGGACGACGTGGGAACGAAGCAACCGATGCTCCTTGTCGCAATCGCGGCATCGGCACTCCTGGCAACCTGGTTCTACCACCTGCCGCCCCATGCGGGCTCTGAACAGGACGAGGTAGTACAAGCAACCAGTCCTGTATCGATGCCCGGTGCGCCGGTCGTCGCCACTCGCCACAGTGCGACCTTGCGGACTGCATCGATTCCAACAGGACGCGAGCTCCTGCCTGATCAGTTTGCTCATTCCAGCGACCTGTACGGATTCGTCTCGAACCTCCATGGGTTGTCGCAACAAGGAAACGGTGAAGCCACCCGCTGGATTGCGCGGGCGTACTCCGAGTGCTGGACCTACGCTCTCGATCCCGAGGGCTTCAGGAACTCCGCCCAGGCCTTTGTGAAGGACGCGGGAAGTGATGCTGCCGACGTTGTCGCTGCGTTTGACCGCGTGTCATTCCGTTGTCGGCGCTTTGCGGGCGACAGCATTGGCCCCCAGGCGATCATGGAGCTGAAGGTCAAAGCCGCGTCACAGGGCGATCTGGCTTCAGAGATTGAAGTTTTCGCACAAGCCGCCCCCACTCATCTCGACAGCCCTTCGTTCTCAAATGAACGAATAACCCTTCTCATGCAACGTGCGCTGGCTTCAGGCGACCCTGCCGTAATCGCCGCGCTGGCGTCGCTCATGGGGCCAGCCGCTCGCCCCGGTTCCGCGGGGACGATGCCTTCCGGCTCGGTACGTTCTGAGGCGGCGTGGAACCTGGCCGCCTGCCAGTTGGGCATGGACTGCGGCCCCACCAGCAATCTGGTTGTGTATGCCTGCGCATTCGGCGGCATCTGCGGGTTCAACAGTGTCCGGGACCTCTATGTCCGCGGACTCCTTCCGCCGAGTGATATCCCGTACCTCGACAAAGAGATTTCCTTGATCGTGAATGGAGCTGGACAACATGGGGTTGAGCAATGAAGTCAGTCTGGACTGGAAGCGCAAGAACGTTCTTGCCATAGGTCTCGCGATCGCCAGCGGAATCGCAATCGCCGGAGCGATTGTCATCGATGGAGGTGCGGCACCCTACAAAGACTTGAGCAATGTCAACGGAACCACCATTAACGCGATGGCGGCGATCCGAATGGCAGGTATGACGCAAGCCGCTGCCAAATATCGTCAGCTCAACGGCAGGAGTACGCTGCCTGCCAACAGCACATTCACCATGAAATGGGCCGACGGTTCGTCTGAGGGAGCGTACGTCACTTCGCCCGCTTCATCCGTTGGCGCAGGTCCGCTTCCAGGCACGCAACGCGCGCGTGGCGGGTCCTTGGATTGCAAGAAGTGCCACAACCCGGCTGGTTCGTGGTGATGATGCACGCGAGCCGAATCCCAACTTGATCACAGACGGTACTGATACCGGCCGAACAGGTCGGTATCAGCCGGGCTTCCGACCAACTCAAGGCATCCGGACCCTCGACTTGATTACGGAGAACGCTCACCTTCTCCGCGCGAGGTCCGCTGCCGCTCGCGCGCGTCGAGCGCGGCCTTGCCCTGCGCCATGCGTTCGCCGAGGCCGTTGAGCCGGGCCTGCCATTCGCGTGCCAGCTGCCAGTCCGGCAGCCGCATGATCTCGCCGCTGACCGCGGCCAGCTTGTTCAGGCCCAGGTTGCTGGCCACGCCCTTGAGCGCGTGTGCCTGCTCGCGGGCATGCTCCCAGTCGGCCTGCTCGCCGGCCTGGCGCAACTCGACCATGCAGCCATCGGCATCGCGCAGGCACTGGGCGATGAACTCGCGCTCGAAGCCGGCGCCCATGCCGAGCGCACCGAGCTCGTCCAGCACCGAGCTGTCGAAGGTGCCATCACCCGTGGGCAGTTCGCTGCGCAGCGCGACCAGCGGCGCGCCAAAGCGGGCGTTGGCCGCGATTTCGGCCAGGGTGTCGAGCAGCCGCACCGTCGACACCGGCTTGGCCAGGAAGGCGCGCGCGCCGGCCTGTTCGCAGGCGCGAATGGATTCCGGAGTGACGTCGGCGCTGAGGATCAGCACCGGCGTACGGCGCCCGCCGCCGGCCTCCATGACCCGCAACTGGCGCAGCAGGTCCAGGCCGCTGACGTCGGGCATGTGCAGATCGGCAATGACCGCATCGTAATCGGAGCCGGAAACCGCATCGAGTGCATCGCCGCCGCCATCGACGCAGGTGACGCGATGGCCGGCTTTCTGCAGCAGCCGCTGCAGCACCATCCGGTTGGCGACGTGATCGTCGGCGACCAGGATGCCCAGGCTGCGCACGCGGGCACGGTGGCGCAGGAACGGGTCGGAGAAGGCAATGACGTTAGCGGAGTTGGCACCCTCCCCGTCGGCCTGCACGCCGCCATCCAGCGCGACCGCCCCGGCCATGGTCGCTTCATCGACGACGCGTTCGAACGGCAGCTCTACCCAGAAGCGGCTGCCGCGCTGCTCCACGCTCTCGAAGCCGATGCTGCCACCCATCGCCTCGGTCAAGCCCTTGGCAATGGTGGTGCCCAAGCCGGTGCCGCCATAGCGACGCGCAAGGCTGACATCGGCCTGTTCGAAGGCCTCGAACAGGCGCTGGCGCATCGCCAGCGGCACGCCGATGCCGGTGTCGGTCACGGCAAAGCGCAGTCGCACCTGGGCCGAACCCTGGTCGACGACGGTCACGTCGAGGCGGACCGAGCCCTTGTCGGTGAACTTGATGGCGTTGCCGGCCAGGTTGATCAGCACCTGGCGCAGGTGCACAACGTCGCCGCACAGGCTGCCGGGTACGTCGGCGGCGATCGCCGCCTCGTAGCGCAGCTCCTTGGCGCGTGCCTGCGGCTGCAGGATCAGGCCGATGCTGTCGACCAGTTCCTGCGGGATGAACTCGACCAGGTCCAGCTTGACCTTGCCGGCCTCGATCGCGGAGATGTCGAGCACGTCCTCGACCAGCGCCAGCAGGCTGCGCGTGGAGGCCTGGATGGTACTCAGGCACTCGCGCTGTTCGGCGTCCAGTCGCGTGGTCGCCAGCAACTCGCTCATGCCGGCCAGGCCGTTGAGCGGCGTGCGGAACTCGTGGCTCATGTTGGCCAGGAAGCGGCTCTTGGCCTCGTTGGCCTTGCGCGCATCGTCGACCGCCCGGGTCAGGGCGTTGAGCAGCGAGTCGAAGTACAGCGGCACCGCGCCCAGGCCCAGCAGCAGGCCCCAGGCCAGGTACGGGTTGCTGCGCCAGTACGGCGAGATCAGGGTCACCGCCAGGAACGAAGCGGTGGCCAGTGCCGTGGCGATGCGCAGGTAACGGCTGCCATAGCGCATGCCGTTGCCGATCGTCACCCACAGGTACACGGCATACAGCGGCGCGGCGGGCTCGCCCTGCAGGCACATGATCGCGCCCATCGCCGTGTAGTCGGTGAGCATGCCGATCCAGCGCCGCACGTGCGACACGCCGGGCTCGAGCAGGATCGCGGCCATCAGGCCCAGTGCCACCAGCAGCTCGCCGAGCAGGATCATCCACGTCAGCGGCAGGGTGTTGTCGGCGCCGTCCAGGTGCAGGAAGCGCCACCCCAGGTAGGTCGAGAACAGCGCCGTGATGACGATGCGGACCAGGTCCTGGGCGTGTTCGCTGTCGGGCCGTGCGGCCAGGCGCGTCTTCAGCTTGTTCAGGACCGAAACCATGGCTACTCCATGCCGGGGCGTGCGGAAACCGTCGAAAAGCGGTTGCAGATGTCCTCGAGCCGCTCGCGACTGCGGATCAGGGCGTCGACGCAGCGCGGGTCGAACAAGCGTCCGCGCTGCGCGTACAGGTAGCCAAGCGCCGCATCCGCGTCCCAGGCCTTCTTGTACGGCCGTGGCGAGATCAGCGCATCGAAGACATCCGCGACGGCCACTATCCTGGCTTCCAACGGAATTTCCTCGCCTATCAGGCCGTCAGGATAGCCGCTGCCGTCGTAACGTTCGTGATGGCGCAGGGCGATCAGCGCGCCGGCCTGGATGAAACGGTTCTGGCTGCCGCTGAGCAGTTCGTAGCCGATGCGCGGGTGACGGCGCATGACCGCGGTCTCGTCTTCCGTCAGCGGTCCGGATTTCATCAGCACCGCATCGGGGATGGCGATCTTGCCGATGTCGTGCAGCGGCGCGGCCATTTCGATGACGCGCACTTCGTCCTCGAACATGCCCAGCTGTTCGGCGATCAGGCCGGCGACATGGGCCATGCGCTCCAGGTACGCGCTGGTGCCGGCATCGCGGTACTCGATCGCGCGCGCCAGTCGCGACAGCGTCTCGCGCTCGCGCTCCTCGACCTCGTGCATGCTCGACAGCAGGCGCTGTTCCAGTGACAGCGCACGCTGCTTGACGTTCTCCGACTGCTGGCGCAACTGCAGCAGGTTGCGGCAACGCGCGCGCAGTTCGCGCGGGCGCACCGGCTTGACCAGGAAATCGATGACGCCCGCTTCCAGCGCGGCTTGCCGTACCGGCTCGTCGCCGACCACGGTCACCAGGATGATCGGGATGTCGCGGTGCATCGGCAGGCGCCGGAAACGCCGGGCGAACTCGAGCCCGTCCAGGGCCGGCATGCGGTAGTCGAGCAGCAACAGGTCGGGCTGGTTGCTCTCGCACCAACCCAGGGCAGCTTCGGGATCTCCGAAGTCCGAAACCCTCAGTTCCGAGGAGATGTCCTCAATGATGTGGCGCAGCATGGTGCGCGCAGAGGTTTGATCATCAACGATGACGACGTTCACACCGGACATCCATTAGAGCCGCCACCCCCTGTGGTGGCCTCGGCACCGAGGATACCCCGCGGCGCGCTTGTCCGCAGGGTCCTGTGCACCGGGCCGGTAAGCCGGCGTTGTCGGTTCAGGCTCAGCCGCCCGTCTCGGGACGCATGTACGGGAACAGCAGCACGTCGCGGATCGAGGTCGAACCGGTCATCAGCATCACCAGGCGGTCGATGCCGATGCCCAGCCCGCCGGTGGGCGGCAGGCCGACCTCCAGGGCGCGGATGTAGTCGGCATCGAAGTGCATGGCCTCGTCGTCACCGCCCTCCTTGGCCTCGACCTGGGCGCGGAAGCGCTCGGCCTGGTCTTCGGGGTCGTTGAGCTCGGAGAAGCCGTTGGCCAGCTCCTTGCCGTTGATGAACAGCTCGAAGCGGTCGGTCAGTTCCGGGTCGCGGTCGCTGGCACGGGCCAGCGGGCTGACCTCGACCGGGTGGTCGACGATGAAGGTCGGCTGCACCAGGGTGTGCTCGACGGTCTTCTCGAAGATGTCCAGCAGCAGCTTGCCCCAGCCGTTGCCCGGCTTGGCCGGGATGCCCAGGCGGGCGCAATGCGCACGCATCTTCGCGACATCGCGCAGGTCCTCGCGGGCGATCTCCGGGTTGTGCTCGAGCACGGCGTCGGTCATCGACCAGCGGCGGAAGGCCGGGCCGACGTCGATGTCGTGGCCTTCCCAGTGCAACTGCGTGGTGCCCAGCACGCTCTGGGCGACGTCGCGGATCACGCCTTCGGTGAGGTCCATGATCTCGGTGTAGGTGGCATAGGCCTCGTACAGCTCGAGCATCGTGAACTCGGGGTTGTGCCGGGTCGACACGCCCTCGTTGCGGAAGTTGCGGTTGATCTCGTAGACGCGCTCCAGCCCGCCGACGACCAGGCGCTTGAGGTACAGCTCCGGCGCCACGCGCAGGAACAGTTGCAGGTCGAGCGCGTTGTGGTGGGTGACGAATGGTTTTGCCGCGGCGCCGCCGGGGATGTAATGCATCATCGGCGTCTCGACCTCGAGGAAGCGTCGGGCGTCGAGCCAGGCGCGCATCGCGCGGATGATCTTGGAGCGCTTGACGAAGACGTCGCGCGCCTCGGGCGTCACGATCAGATCGACGTAACGCTGGCGGTAGCGCTGCTCGACGTCGGCCATGCCATGGAACTTGTCCGGCAGCGGCCGCAGCGCCTTGGTCAGCAGCCGCAGGCTTTCGGCCTTGAGCGACAGCTCGCCGGTACGGGTGCGGGTGAGCTCGCCCTCGGCGGACACGATGTCGCCCAGGTCCAGGTCCTTGAACACCTCGTAGGCGTCGCCCAGCAGGTCCTTCTTCAGCCACAACTGCAGGCGGCCCGACTCGTCCTGGATCTGCGCGAAACCGGCCTTGCCCATGTCGCGCTTGAGCAGCACGCGGCCGGCGACGGCGACGCGGTGACGCTTGCCGTCCAGCACCTCGGCCGTCCACTGCCCGGCATCGGCGTAGGCATCCTGCAGGTCGCCGACGAAATCGGCACGGCGGAAATCGTTGGGGAACGCGATGCCCTGCCCGCGCAGCGCCGTGAGTTTGGCGCGACGCTCGGCGATGAGCCGGTTCTCGTCCGGGTGGCTCTCGTCGGTGGGCGTCTGCGGGGCTTGGGTCTGGTCGGTCATGGCTTGGCGTTGATTGGAAACTGAGGGGTCAACCCGTCATTCCCGCGAAGGCGGGAACCCAGTGTCTTTGTTCTCATGGGTGAAAGCAAAAGTCGCAGGGTTCCCGCCTTCGCGGGAATGACGGTTCATGGTGATCGGATGCCAATGCCCGGTTCCCGCCTGCGCGGGAACGACGGGCAAAGAATTCCGGTTCCCGCTTGCGCGGGGAACCGGTCGATCAAACTGCGTCGGCGCGCTTGGAGCCAGCTTCCAGCCCCGATTTCAGGCTCGCTTCGACGAACTCGTCGAGGTCGCCGTCGAGGACCTTCTGCGTGTCGCTGCGCTCGATGCCGGTGCGCAGGTCCTTGATGCGGCTCTGGTCGAGCACGTAGTTGCGGATCTGGCTGCCCCAGCCGATGTCGGACTTGGTCGCCTCGACCGCATCGCGCTCGGCGTTGCGCTTCTGGATCTCGAGTTCGTACAGCTTGGCGGCCAGCATCTTCATCGCGTTGTCGCGGTTCTGGTGCTGGCTGCGACCGGTCTGGCAGGCCACGACAATGCCGGACGGAATGTGCGTGATGCGCACCGCCGATTCGGTCTTGTTGACGTGCTGACCACCGGCGCCGGAGGAGCGGTAGACGTCGGTGCGCAGATCGGCCGGGTTGATGTCGATGTCGATGTTGTCGTCGACTTCCGGCGACACGAACACCGAAGTGAAGCTGGTGTGGCGGCGGTTGTCGGAGTCGAACGGCGACTTGCGCACCAGGCGGTGCACGCCGGTCTCGGTCTTGAGCCAGCCATAGGCGAAATCGCCCTCGACGCGCAGCGTGGCCGACTTGATGCCGGCGACGTCGCCGCCGCTGACTTCCATCAGCTCGGTCTTCCAGCCGCGCGACTCGCACCAGCGCAGGTACATGCGCAGCAGGATTTCGGCCCAGTCCTGGGCTTCGGTGCCACCGGCGCCGGCCTGGATGTCGACGAAGGCGTTGGCCGCGTCCATCTTGCCGGAGAACATGCGGCGGAACTCGAGCTTCTCGACTTCCTTGGCATAGCGTTCGACGTCGTCGACCACCGCCAATGCGGTGCCCTCGTCGTCTTCCATTTCCGCCAGCTCCAGCAGCTCGCCCGCGCCATTGAGGCCGTCGGTGAGGTTGCGGATGCCATCGACGACCTTTTCCAGGGAGGAGCGCTCACGGCCCAGGCCCTGGGCACGCTCGGAGTCGTTCCAGATGTCGGGGCTTTCGAGTTCGCGGTTCACTTCTTCGAGACGTTCGACTTTGCTGTCGTAGTCAAAGATACCCCCTAAGCGAATCCAGCCGACCGGTGAGGTCGGCGATGCGCTGGCGGACGGGATTGAGTTCGATCATGTCCGTGCGGTGCGGTCAAAGGAACCGCAAATTGTAGCAGCCGCGGGGCCGCCGGGGCCTGCCGGGACCCGCGCCCCTGCCCCCTGCCCCTGTGCAACGTGACCAGCGGTCAGCGGAACTTGAACGGTCCGGGGCGCCAGCTGTTGTCCGTGTAACGGCTGACCGGGCTGCCGTAGCCGCTGCTGGAGCCGTAGCCCTGGCCGAAGCCGCGGCCGGAATCGCGCCCGCGACGGCGATGCATGCGCTCCTGGAGCTCGTCGCGACGTCCCTGCAGCCAGTCGGCACGACCGACGGTTTCGGGCTTCAGGCCGCGCCGTTCGGCCTCGCGCTCGCGGAACTCGCAGAAGTCGTCGTAGGCCTCGATCTCGTGCGACAACTTGCGCGCGCACAGCTCGATCATGACCGCGTCGTCGAGGAAGCCGAACACCGGGATGTCATCGGGGATGATGTCGACCGGAGCTGCCAGATAGTTCAGGGCGGCACGCACCCGCAGAGCATCCTCGTCCGACAATGCCCAGGCATCGTCGCGCAGCATCGCAATCAGCGTGCCCAGGGCCGGCAGGCGCTGCTTGACGAAGGCCGGCGGATTGCCCTGCTGTGCCTTTTCAAGCAGCACGGTGGCGGCCGCCACGATCTCGTCGTTGCTTTTGCTGCCCGCGTCCTTTTTGGCGGATTCGATCTGGCTGGTGAACCTCTCCAGGTCCTCGTCCGACAGGTCGATCGTGAGGGTCAACGACATGGCTTGCTCCGTGGTCGGTGAAGGCGATCCACTCAGCCTAGGGACTTGTTTGTTGAATCCGCGTCAATGCCGGTCCCAGCGGTGGCCGGCCCGCGGCCGACTGCCCCCCTGCTCCGCCGTCGGCGGGAAGAGGCCTGAGCGGCAAGGCTGCCAGGCCATCCGTCGCCCGCCACGCCGGGTACGGGGCGCTGTCCGACTGCGCCGGCGGCCGGTGCTCGTGGTGCTGCCTGTACTCGCCGCCTGCCGGACAGTCCTATGCAGGTTCGCGGTGCACTACCACCAATTGCACGGCATCACCGCCACGGTAGTCATCGGGCTCGAGGCGATAGGCGATACGCAGGCGACCCGGCGGCGCATGGCCGAGCCAGCCGCCGAACTCGATTGCATTGAGTTGCACGCCGGCAAAGCCAAGCACCAGCTTGAGGTGGCGTTCGCCGACCACGCGCCAGCTCACCACGTCGAACTCGCCATCGAACTGTGGCTCCGCGAAGCCCTGTCCCCACGGACCGCCATCGCGCAGCACCTCGGCGCTCGCGCGATTGAAATCGGCAACGCCCAGCTCACCATCGCTGAGCACGTCGGCCTGCAACAACTCCGGGGTCAGCGCCGCTTGTGCGACCTGCTCGAAAGCGCTGGCGAATGCAGGATAAGCTTCGACGCGCAGGGACAGGCCTGCCGCCATTGCGTGGCCGCCGAAGCGTTCGATCAGCGTCGGATGGCGCGCCGCGACATCGGCCAGCGCATCGCGGATATGGAAGCCCGGGATCGATCGCGCCGAACCGCGCAGCGTGTCGCTCCCCGGTTCGGCCGGAGCGAACGCGATTATGGGACGATGCAGCCGCTCCTTCATCTTCGACGCCACCAGCCCGACCACGCCGGGATGCCACTGCGCGTCGTACAGGCAGACCGCACTGCGCGCGCTTTGCTCGATCACGCTCACGCGCGCCAGCGCCTGTTCGGCTTCGTCGGTCATCTGCTGCTGCACGGCGCGACGTTCGCTGTTGATCTCGTTCAACGTCGCGGCGATGTCGCGCGCTCGTGCCAGGTCGTCGGTCAACAGGCATTCGATGCCGAGCGCCATGTCCTCCAGGCGCCCGGCTGCATTGAGGCGCGGGGCCACGGCATAGCCGATGTCGGAGGCGGTCAGGCGACTGGCGTCGCGCTGGGCCACTTCGATCAGCGCGCGAAGGCCGACGCTGCCCTGCCCTGCGCGCAGTCGGCGCAGACCGGCGGCGACAAGCGCACGATTGTTCGCGTCCAGCGGCACCAGGTCGGCGACGGTGCCGACAGCGACCAGGTCGAGCAGCGTCGTCAGGTCCGGCCCCTGCCCGGAGAAAGCCCCTTGCGCGCGCAGGTGACGGCGCAGCGCCAGCAGCACGTAGAACATCACGCCGACGCCGGCCAGGACCTTGCTTGGGAACGGGTCGCCGTGCAGGTTCGGATCGACGATGGCATCGGCCGGCGGCAACTGCTCGCCGGGAAGGTGATGGTCGGTGACCAGCACCTTCCAGCCACGCGCCTTCGCCGCGGCGATGCCGGCATGGCAGGCGATGCCGTGATCGACCGTCACCAGCAGCTCGGGCTGCAACGCCGCCAGTTCCTCCACCAGCGCCGGCGACAGGCCATAACCGTGAACCATGCGATTGGGCACGGCGTGCGAGACGCGGCGTGCACCGAGCATGCGCAAGCCGCGCACGCCGACGGCGCAGGCGGTGGCGCCATCGCAATCGAAATCGCCGACCACGACGATGTGGCGATCCTCGGCTATCGCGACCGACAACAGCGCCACGGCGGCATCGAGGCCGCCCAGGTCGTCGGGTGCCAGGAGGTTGGCAAGGCGCGGCTGCGCCTGGTCGATGCTGGTCGCGCCACGCGCCGCGTACAGACGACGCAGCAGCGGCGACAAGGTGTCAGGCCATTGTCCGGCCTGCTCGCATTCGCGCCGGCGCAGCCTGGCTTGCGGCTTCATGCGGCGTTGCCGGCTGCGCCAGCAATGAACGAGCGCAGCGGCTTGCGCCAGAAGCGCCAGCGCTGGCTGCGCGACAGGGCGTAGCGGGCACCGTCGGCGAAGTCGAACTGCAGGCCGTCGACCTGGCCCTGCGCCAGCGCCAAGACCAGCGGAGCAAACCAGTCGCGCTCGAGCAATGCCAGGTCGCGCGCGTCGCGCAGATCGAACAGCGCGTCCTTGCCATTGCCGGGCCATGAAACTGGGCGTGCATCGACCTGCGCGCCAGACAGCGTGACCAGCGCTGTCAGCGCCTCGTCGTCGCTGGCGATGCGGGCGAAGCCGGTGCGGACATGGTCGGGCAGAATCCCGGCGCCCCAGAACCAGAGCGAGTTGACCGGTGCCAGCCCAGCTGCGGCGCGCTCGGCATTGAGCGGGTGGTTGTGAAGCACGACCTGGGCTTCGCTCAGCAAGGCGCGCCAGCGGCGACCTTCATTGCCTTCCGGCAACTGGTCGAACATGTCGGCGCCGAGCGCCTGCTCGGGTGAGGTGAACTCGGGGAGCTTGGCGCCGAGCGGAAGGCGCAGATACCAGCGCGACGGTACTGGCGCGTCGATCGGGAACCCGGCATCGCCGAAAAGCGGTTTGAGCGGACGCAACAGTGCCGCCGCGTCGGCTGCGGACAGGCCCAGGGCCTGCCCGTACGACAGCAACCGCGCACCGTTGATGTCCGGCTGCACGTAGGCCGGATCGGCGCGCAGCCAGACCGCGTTGGCGGCGTCGCCGGCGTCGCGCTGGCGCGCGGCAGCGGCGACCGGCCAGCCGCGCGGGAGCACGTCGAGCACGCGCGCCATCTGCGCGCGTCCGTCCTGGGAGGGATCTGCTGCCGCCTGGCTGCGGTCGGCGCGGGCCAGGGCCTTGCCCGTGGCGGGCGAGAGCCGCTGCCCGCCGAAGCGATCGCGTGCCGGCAGCAGCAGCGTGATCATCAGCCGGCGTAACTGACGCCGACGATCTCGTACTCGCGGATGCCGCCGGGCGCTTCGATGGTCACCGTATCGCCTTCGTGCTTGCCGATCAGCGCACGCGCCACCGGCGATGAAATGGCGATCAGGCCCTGCTTGATGTCCGCTTCCAGGTCGCCGACGATCTGGTAGCTGCGCTCCTCGTCGGTCTCGCTGTCGGCCAGCTCGACCTTGGCGCCGAACACGACCCGCGAACCGGCATTGAGCGATGTCACGTCGATGATCTGCGCATGCGACAGTTCGGCTTCGAGCTGCTTGATGCGGCCTTCGATGAAGCCCTGCTGCTCGCGCGCGGCGTGGTACTCGGCGTTCTCCTTGAGATCGCCATGGGCACGCGCCTCGGAGATCGCATTGATCACGGCCGGACGCTTGACCGACTTGAGCTCTTCAAGTTCGGCGCGCAGGCGCTGGGCGCCGTGCAGGGTGATGGGTGCTCGCATTGCTGTTTCCTTTGGATCCGGCCCAACGGCCGGCTACGGCTTCGATAGCCGATTCTCTATCAGATGGTATCAAGCCGTCATCCCCGCGAAGGCGGGGATCCAGCGACGTTGCTCATTTTTCCCGTCATTCCCGCGAAGGCGGGAACCCAGGGACGTTCGCTCTTGCCGGGAAACCCAAGTCGCTGGGTCCCCGCCTTCGCGGGGATGACGGTGACAGGCGCGGCCTCAGGCCGCGCCGTCGATTTCCTTGTGCAGCTCCTGCAGCGACCACACCGGGCCGGTGCCGCGGTACTCGAGCGAATTGACCAGCGCACGCGCGCCCGACACCGTCGTCGAATAGGTCACGCGATGCTGCAGCGCTTCGCGGCGGATCGAGAACGAGTCGTTGATCGCCTGGCGGCCTTCGGTGGTGTTGACGATGTAGACCAGCTCGCCGTTCTTGATCAGGTCGACCACGTGCGGACGGCCTTCGGTGACCTTGTTGATGCGCTCGCAGCTGATGCCCTGCGCAGTCAGGAAGGCATGCGTGCCCTCGGTGGCGACCAGGCTGTAGCCGCGCTTGACCAGGTCCTGCGCCACCGGCAGCACGCGGGTCTTGTCCGGATCGCGCACCGAGACGAACACCTTGCCGCCCTGCGGCAGCGCCTTGATGCCGCCGGCCTCCTGCGCGCGCGCCATCGCCGCGCCGAAGTTGCGGCCAACGCCCATCACTTCACCGGTGGAGCGCATCTCCGGCCCGAGGATCGGGTCGACACCCTGGAACTTGGCGAACGGGAAGATCGCTTCCTTGACCGAGTAGTACTCCGGGATGATCTCCCTGGTCGCGCCCTGCTCGGCCAGGGTCTGGCCGACCATGCAGCGCGCCGCGATCTTGGCCAGCGCCATGCCGGTCGCCTTGGACACGAACGGCACCGTGCGCGAGGCACGCGGGTTCACTTCGATCAGGTAGATGGTCTCGTCGCCCTTCTCGTCGAAGGTGATCGCGAACTGGGTGTTCATCAGACCGACGACCTTGAGCGACGTGGCCAGCGCCCGCACCTGGTCGCGCAGCTTGTCCTGCACGGCCGCGGTCAGCGAGTACGGCGGCAGCGAACACGAGGAGTCGCCCGAGTGCACGCCGGCTTCCTCGATGTGCTCCATCACGCCGCCGATCAGGACGTTGCCATCCTTGTCGGCGATGACATCGACGTCGACTTCCACGGCGTTGTCGAGGAAGCGGTCGAGCAGCACCGGCGAATCGTTGGACACCTTGACCGCGTCGCGGATGTAGCGCGTCAGGTCGGCGTCGCCGTAGACGATTTCCATCGCGCGGCCACCGAGCACGTAGCTCGGACGCACCACCAGCGGGTAGCCGATCTGCGAGGCCAGCAGCAACGCTTCTTCCGGGTTGCGTGCGGTGCGGTTGAGCGGCTGCGCCAGGCCCAGGTCCTGCACCAGCTTCTGGAAACGCTCGCGGTCCTCGGCCAGGTCGATGCTGTCCGGGGTGGTGCCGACGATCGGCACGCCGTTGGCTTCCAGTGCGCGCGCCAGCTTCAGCGGCGTCTGGCCGCCGTACTGGACGATCACGCCCTTGGGCTTCTCCAGGTCGGCGATCTCGAGCACGTCCTCAAGGGTGAGCGGCTCGAAGTACAGGCGGTCGGAGGTGTCGTAGTCGGTCGAAACCGTCTCCGGGTTGCAGTTGACCATGATGGTTTCATAGCCGTCCTCGCGCAGGGCGAGCGCGGCGTGCACGCAGCAGTAGTCGAACTCGATGCCCTGGCCGATGCGGTTGGGACCGCCGCCGAGCACGATGATCTTGTCGCGGTTGGTCGGGTTGGCTTCGCACTCGTCCTCGTAGGTCGAGTACATGTAGGCGGTGGTGGTGGCGAACTCGGCCGCGCAGGAGTCCACGCGCTTGTACACCGGGCGCACGCCGAAGGCGCGACGCAGGGTGCGCACGGCGGTCTCGTCGGTGCCGGTCAGCTGCGCCAGGCGCGCGTCGGAGAAGCCCATGCGCTTGAGTGCGCGCATGCGGTTCCTGTCGAGCGCGGACAGGCCGGCATCGGCGACCTGCTTCTCGGCGGCAATGAGTTCTTCGATCTGATCAAGGAACCACGGATCGACGAACGACAGCGCGTGCACGTCTTCCACGCTCATACCGGCGCGGAAGGCATCGCCGATGAAGAACATGCGCTCCGGGCCCGGCTCCTTCAGCTCGCGGCGCAGCGTTGCCAGGTCCTGCTCGCTGGCCAGGTCCAGGCCGGTGGGGTCGAGGCCGACCTTGCCGGTCTCCAGGCCGCGCAGGGCCTTGTGCAGCGATTCCTGGAAGGTGCGGCCCATCGCCATCACCTCGCCGACCGACTTCATCTGCGTGGTCAGGCGGGCGTCGGCCTGCGGGAACTTCTCGAAGGCGAAGCGCGGAATCTTGGTGACGACGTAGTCGATCGTCGGCTCGAACGAGGCCGGGGTGGCGCCGCCGGTGATCTCGTTGCGCAGCTCATCGAGGGTGTAGCCGATGGCAAGCTTGGCGGCGATCTTGGCGATCGGGAAGCCGGTGGCCTTGGATGCCAGCGCCGAGGAACGCGACACGCGCGGGTTCATCTCGATGACGACGACGCGACCGTCCTTGGCGTTGATGCCGAACTGCACGTTGGAGCCGCCGGTATCGACGCCGATCTTGCGCAGCACCGCGATGGAAGCATCGCGCAGGCGCTGGTATTCCTTGTCGGTGAGGGTCTGCGCCGGAGCCACCGTGATCGAGTCGCCGGTGTGCACGCCCATCGCGTCGAAGTTCTCGATCGAGCACACGATGATGCAGTTGTCCGCCTTGTCGCGGACCACTTCCATCTCGAACTCCTTCCAGCCCAGCACCGACTCCTCGACCAGGATCTCGTGCACGGGCGACAGCTCGAGGCCGCGCTTGGCGATCTCCTCGAACTCTTCCTTGTTGTAGGCGATGCCGCCGCCGGTGCCGCCGAGGGTGAACGACGGACGGATGATGGTCGGGTAGCCGACCCGGGTCTGGATGTCGACGGCCTGCTCGAAGCTGCGCGCGACCTCGGCCTTCGGGCACTCCAGGCCGATCTCGGCCATGGCGACGCGGAACAGCTCGCGGTCTTCGGCCATGCGGATCGCGTCGCGCGAGGCGCCGATCAGCTCGACGTTGTACTTCTCCAGCACGCCGTTGTCGGCCAGGTCGAGCGCGCAGTTCAGCGCGGTCTGGCCGCCCATCGTCGGCAGCAGCGCGTCCGGTCGTTCCTTGGCGATGATCTTCTCGACCGTCTGCCAGTTGATCGGCTCGATGTACACGGCGTCGGCCATGTTCGGGTCGGTCATGATGGTCGCGGGGTTGGAATTGACCAGCACCACGCGGTAACCCTCGTCACGCAGGGCCTTGCATGCCTGGGCGCCTGAGTAATCGAATTCGCAGGCCTGGCCGATCACGATCGGGCCAGCGCCGATGATCAGGACGGTCTTGATGTCGGTGCGCTTGGGCATGGTGTCCTCAGTAAAGTCGTTCCTGCCACGCGGGGGGCGCGAGCCAGGTGATCTGTCCGGGCGATCGCACACTCGAAAGAGGTGCTGCCATCGCTCCGTGGTTAACCGCAGCAAGCCGGCCCGACGAGGGCGTGACCTGCCGCATCGAATTGCAACTGCCCATCACGCCTTGGGCAACTCCACACCGCACTGCGACTGCACTTTCGCCGCCAGCGTTGCCTGCAGGTCCTGCGGCAGGTCCACTTCCGGGAAATCGCGCTTGAGCACGGCCGCCGCCGGACTGGACATGAACTTCGCCACGTCGTTCAGCTGCTCGGGCGTCAACCCGTCCATGAACGTTTCCGGCTCCGGGCGCGGTTGATTGCGCACGGTCGCGACGACGCCGCTGCGGACGAACTCCATGAAGCGCGCACCGCCCGGCGTCTGCGCGAAGCGCTCCCAGTCCTCGACCACCGCGGCATCGCCGAACAGGTCGCGGAAGGCGTTGTTCAGTGCACCGGCGAAGGCCGGCCGGACCAGTCCGCTGACGCAGGTGCGCTCGCGGTTGCTGTAATGGGACAGCTCCGGCGAGCGGTCGAACTTCTCGTCCATGGTCAGCGCGAACGCTTCGTCGAAACCCAGCAATTGCTGGACCCGCACCACCTGGCTGTCGGTCGGCACAGCTGCCGCGGCCACGACGGGCAGCAGCATCAGTGCGACCGCGGCCATGCGGCGCAGCGCCTGGGTCACTTGGCCTGCTCCATCATCGCCACGAAGCGATCGAACAGCGGAGCGACGTCGTGCGGGCCAGGGCTGGCTTCCGGATGTCCCTGGAAACTGAAGGCCGGGGCATCGGTCAGGGCGATGCCCTGGTTGGTGCCGTCGAACAGCGAGCGATGGGTCACGCGCACGTTGCCCGGGAGCGTGGGCTCATCGACCGCGAAGCCGTGGTTCTGCGAGGTGATCATCACCCGGCCGCTGTCGAGGTCCTGGACCGGATGGTTGGCGCCGTGGTGGCCGGTGCCCATCTTCATGGTCCTGGCGCCACTGGCCAGCGCCAGCAGCTGGTGGCCCAGGCAGATGCCGAAGGTCGGGATCCTGGCCTTGATGAATTCGCCGATCGCCTTGATCGCGTAGTCGCACGGCTCCGGGTCGCCCGGGCCGTTGGACAGGAACACACCGTCGGGCTTGAGCGCGAACACGTCCGCAGCCGGCGTCTGCGCCGGCACCACCGTCAGGCGGCAGCCGCGCTCGGCGAGCATGCGCAGGATGTTGTGCTTGACGCCGTAGTCGTAGGCGACGACGTGGAAACGCGGCGGCGCCTTGACGAACTCGTTGCGATCCAGGTCGAGCTGGCCGTCGGTCCACTCGTAGCTCTTGGCCGTGGTCACTTCCTTGGCCAGGTCCATGCCCTTGAGGCCGGGGAACTTGCGTGCGGCTTCCAGTGCCTTCTCGACATTGATCTCACCTGCCATCAGCGCACCGTTCTGCGCACCTTTCTCGCGCAGGATGCGGGTCAGCTTGCGCGTGTCGATGTCGGCGATGGCGACGATGCCGCGCTTGGCCAGCCACTCCGGCAGCGACACCTGGCTGCGCCAGTTGCTCGGGCGGCGCGGCACGTCGCGCACGATCAGGCCGGCAGCCCAGGCCTGCGCGGCCTCGTCGTCCTGGTCGGTGCAGCCGGTGTTGCCGATGTGCGGATACGTCAGCGTCACCATCTGGCGCGCGTACGAGGGGTCGGTGAGGATTTCCTGGTAGCCGGTAATGGCCGTGTTGAACACGACTTCGCCGACCGAAAGGCCGGGCGCGCCTACGGAAACGCCCTCGAAGATGGTGCCGTCTTCGAGTGCGAGGATTGCGGGTTGGGTCACGGGGATCGCCTTGGCTGCCGGGGGGTGCTGACACCCCCACCGCTGCGCAGATGCCGGAATGCCCGAGTCGGCAAAAACCGGCCTGCAGCAAAGCGCGGACGCGGTGCGGGACCGGTCCGACGGAAGGGGTTCAGGCGAGCGGGAATTCTAGCGGTCTGCGGCCCCGGACGCCAGCCTTGAATGAATGGCGGCCAGAGATTCTTCAGCCTCGCAGCGGCCTGGCGAGGGCCCGTAGCAGGGCTCGCGCCCCGTCAGGAGCGGTCACGCTCGCCAATGGCGGGTCAGAGCAAATCGCGCAGTCGGTACTGACCGGGCAGCTTCGCGGACAGTCTGGCCGCCGCATGCAGTGCCCCGCGGGCAAAGATGTCGCGGTTGGTCGCCCGGTGCACCAGCTCGATCCGCTCACCGGGCGCGGCGAACTGCACCAGGTGTTCGCCGACGATGTCGCCGGCGCGCAGCGATGCGTAGCGCGGCTGCGCCCCGCCCTGCTCCGCACTTGCGCCCAAAGCCAGGGCCGTGCCCGACGGCGCGTCCTTCTTGTGCACGTGGTGCGATTCGACGATGTCGCAGTCCCAACCGGGCAGCGCGGCCGCGGCCCGCTCGACCAGTTCGCTGAGCACCGCCACCCCGAGGCTGAAGTTCGCCGCCCACAGCAGCGCGATTCGCCCGGCCGCCGCGTCCAGGGCGTGGCGCTGTCCGTCTTCCAGACCGGTCGTTCCAGAGACCAGCGCCGCACCGCGGTGCGTGCACAGTTCGAGGATCGCGTCGAAACCCTGCGGCAAGCTGAAATCGATGGCGACGTCGAAAGGCGGCACCCCCGACAGTTCCGCCGCGGCGAAATGCGGCACGCCATCGACCACGCGCTGCGAAGGTTGCGAGCGCGAAACCGCTGCAACCACGACGACATCGTCGCGCTCGGCGGCAAGGCGAAGCAAAGCCTGGCCCATGCGGCCGGTGACGCCGTGGATCAGCACACGGACTGGCGGGTTCGGATCGCTCATGCGCGCAGGCTAATCGCGCATTCAACGCGCGACAAGGGCCGATCGTGGCCGAATAGAACTTCTGCTCGACCATCGGGCCCAGGCAATGGTGATGTCCTGGCCGCAGCCGGGCCTGCACTCGCGAGATGACAGCACGTAATCGTCGGCAACTTTACCGGCCCGCGAAGACGACTCGTTGTCGCTGACCACACGCCCCGGCAGCCCCCAAGCGCTCGACTTAGTAAGGGACAGGGCTGCCAATGTCGTTGAGGGTGGCGCGTGCACAGCCTTGCACCGCCAGTTGGAACCCCTTGATCACGTTGCCCGAGATTATCGAAGGTTGCGCATCGCAGAAGACGGCCCGGGAGGCCTCGCTGTAGACGTTGATCCCCAGGTCGTTGTCACGAATCGTAACCCTGGGTTCGACCGGGCCATTCATGCCGGGCTGCAGCGATCGGCCGACATAGATGCCGTTGGCGGAACCAACGGCGTTGCGGTCGTCGAGACCGCGGATCCGGTTTCGCATGATGGTTCCGGCGCTGCCATTGGTGCTGATACCGGTGACCGGGCCGTTCGCCGAAACGCCGGCGATGAGGTTGTCGGTGATATCGACCGAACCCACCGTTGATATGGCCGTCGCGCTGGTACCCGCTCCCGATGGCCGAGGGTCGCTGGTGTCGAGAATGATGTTACGGCGAATCACAGACCCATCACCGTAGACCTCGATTGCATTGTTGCGCATGCCCATCAGCCGATTGTCCTCCACGATATTCCCGCCGTAAGAGTCCATCAGCAAAATCCCCACGGAGAATCCCGTCAGCGCGCAGTTGCGGACGCTGACATGGCGATGCCCACCCATCGAAATACCTCGACTGAAGACGCTCGTGTCCGGGCGACCATCGATTCCGAAGTGCTTGCAATCGATCGTCACCCGATCGGAGTTGATGTCGATCGCGACACTGGCCACACCATTGGGGACGGCAACCGGAGGAACCGCCAGGTTGCCCTTGAGGCAGTAGACGCCAGCAGTGTGAATCGAGATCGGCAACTGGGTGATGAAAGCGCTGCAGTCATCAAAGCTGTCGGCAGCCCTCGCAGGCGGGAACATGCTCCAGATCAGCAGGCAGCAGAATGTCAGTCGCATCAGCATGGTCGTCGCTCCGGGGATCAACGCAGGAACGGGGAGGTCATTGCCACCTCCCCGTTGCTCCTGCATCAAGGGCTGACATCGTTGCCGCCGGCGTCGCCACAGTTGCTCATCGCGGTGGTGAAGCCGGAGATGACGTTGTTGCGGGCACGGCTGTTCGCACCGTGGCAACCCAGGCCGACACTGGAAGCGAACCCGTTTCCGATCAGGTCATTGCCCTGGACGGTGATTCGCCCCGAATTGGTCGTCTGCAGGGCCCGCACCGCTCCGGTGCCTGCCTTCAGGACCTGGCGGACACGGTTGCCGGAGATGCTGCCGCCCAGATTGTCAGTGGCGTAAAGACCATAGGTTGAGCCGTTCAGTCCAGCACGCACGAACACCGTCGAGACGGTGTTGTCCAGAAGATCCAGCGTGAAGCGCGTATAGATGCCGAACGAACCTGCACCCGCGGATCCGCCGGTGTCGGTGACGATATTGCGGCGCACGACCGAGCCATCGCCCTCAACCCGCATGCCGATATAGCGATTCACGTCGAAGCGGTTGTCTTCGATCAAATGGCCGCCGCCATTCTCACCGTACAGGAACATGCCGATGTAGTAGCCACGCACCATGCAGTGGCGGACGGTGACATTCTGTCGGTCCGCGCCACGGATGCCGTACATCTGCGTGTCCACACCGGCATTGGCGCCGTCGATCTTGAAGCCATTGCAGTCCAGCGTCACATCGTTGGCATTGATCGTGATGGCCGCCCCACTCAGCGTGGCGGTCGTCAGGTCCTGCTTGAGGCACCACGTCCCGGACTTGGTGATCGTCGCCGGCAGCGCGGTGATCACGTTGGTGCAGCTATCGTAGCTTTCCGCAGCTGCCGCCTTTCCCGGCAGAGCAAGGAAGGCTGCCGCGAAAAGCACCCAGATCACGTTCCTGATTCCCATCGTTCCCCCGTTTCCCTTTGAGACGTTTCGTTGAGGCGGCCCGCGGTGCGGGTTCCGTTCTACCTGGTGATGTCGTTGCGACCGGCCGACGTGCATCTGTCGAGCGCCACGTCGAAACCGTTGATGACGTTGCCCGAAACTGCGCCGGTAGACGCCCAGCACATGATCGCGTGGGACCGTTCCGGGTTCTCGATGGACAGTTCGTTGTCCCGGATGACCGCCCTGGAATCGTCGACGTCAAAGGAGCGATTCGACACGTAGATACCGTAAGCGTGATCGGTGCCGGATCGATACAATTTGCGGATGCGGTTACGCGCCACCAGACCGCGGCTGTCCTGCACCGAGATTGCGGAGACGCTGTTCCCGGGCCCGGAAGTCACGTTGGACACGAGGTTGTCGAGTACGTCGACCGACCCGATGGCGGAGATCGCGGACGCGCCGTTGGCCGTGATGCCGCCGATGTCGCGAATGATGTTGCGCTGTATCACCGAACCATCGCCGACCACTTGGATCGCCTGGTAGCGAAGCTTTTCGAAAATGTTGTCTTCGACGACGTGAAGACCCGGAAAGCCGATTTCATTTCCGGAGATCATCAGGCCAAACTCGAAATTTCGCACCGTGCAATTGCGCACCACAAGGTGCCGGGTGTTGGCGGAAATGCCCCAGGTTTGTGCGTTGGGACCACCAGCCGCGCCATCGATGCCGAAGTTCTTACAGTCGATGGTGACATCGTTGGCCCAAACCGAGATCGCCGACTGCTCGGTGATCGCCGTTTGCAGGTTGCCCTTCAGGCAATACACGCCAGGCTGTTCTATGCGCACCGGCAACTGGGTAATGAAATACTTGCACTGGTCAAAGCTTTCGGCCGCGTGCGCAGGCACGGCAAGACTTCCGGCCAGGACGACGAGCGCCCACCATCCCCGAAAAAGCATGCATCCCCCAATGAATGGCCGGGCTCTGGGTACCCAGACGTTTCCTTGCCTCGAAACCGGAACTCGATCACATTTCCGGTTTTGCACCTTCCCCGAAAGGTGCTCCACCGGCCCGATCTTATGCACCTGCCCTTCCTTCGGCAAGCAGGGGGAGACTTTGTCTCAGTTGGTCATTCGATCCCAAAAGCCTTTCACGCCATCGAGGAAGGTCGAGGCGCGCGGCGAATGGCGGCGCGCACCTTCGCCGACGAAGGTGGCCTCGAACTTCTCCAGCAGCTCGCGCTGCTCGGGGGTCAGGTTGACGGGCGTTTCGACCACGATCCGGCAATACAGGTCGCCGGGCACCCGGCTGCGCACCGACTTGACGCCCTTGTCGCGCAGGCGGAACAGTTTTCCGGTCTGGCTCTCGGCCGGGATGCGCAGCTCGACGTCGCCGTCCAGGGTAGGCACCCGTATCGTGTCGCCCAGGGCAGCCTGCGAGATACGCACCGGCACTTCGCAGTGCAGGTCGTCGCCGTCGCGCTGGAAGATCTCGTGCTCGCGCACGCGCACGTCGACGTACAGATCGCCCGGCGGCGAACCGGCCGGTCCGGCCTCGCCCTCGCCGGTGAGGCGGATGCGATCGCCGTTGTCGACACCGGCGGGAATCTTCACCTGCAGGGTCTTGGTGCGCTCCACGCGTCCCTGGCCGTTGCAGTCGCCACACGGATTGGCGATGGTCTTGCCGCGGCCGCCGCAGTGCGGGCAGGCCTGCTGCATCGAGAAGATGCCGCGCTGGAACCGCACCTGGCCACGGCCCTGGCAGGTCGAGCAGGTCTCCAGGTTGCCGTCGGCCGAGCCGGTGCCGTCGCAGGTGTCGCATTCGTCGAGGGTCGGGATCTCGATGGTCTTCTCGATGCCGCCCACCGCCTCTTCCAGCGTCAGCTCCATCACGTAGCCGATGTCGGCACCGCGACGCGGGCCGCGCGCACCGCCGCCTCCGCCAAAGATGTTGCCGAAGATGTCACCGAAGATGTCGCCCATGTCGGCGTAGCCGGCACCGCCACCACCACCGCCCATGCCGTGCTCGAAGGCGGCGTGGCCGTGCTGGTCGTAGGCGCGACGGCGATTGCCGTCGGTCAGGACCTCGTAGGCTTCCTTGCACTCCTTGAACGTCGCCTCGGCGGCGGCGTCTCCCGGATTGCGGTCCGGGTGGTGCTTCATCGCGCAGCGGCGATAGGCCTTCTTCAGGTCTTCGTCGCTGGCGTCACGGGCCACGCCCAGGACTTCGTAGTAATCGCGCTTGCTCATTTGCCGGGGTTGACTCGGTGACTCGGTAAGGGGGAATCGTCAAAGCGAAGGACCACAGGGTCCACGAACACGAGAAAAGGGAACCGGTTGCGGAAGCACTGCCGATGGCTGCGCTGTCCTCAATCCGGCTCCCCGTCTCCTGCTCCCGCCTTACTTCTTGTCGTCCTTGACTTCAGTGAACTCCGCGTCCACGACGTCATCAGACTTGGGCGCGCTGCCACCGGCATCCTGGCCCGGCTGCGACGCGGCGGCGGCAGCGGCGAACAGCGACTGCGCAGCTTCCTCCAGCACCTTCGACTTGGCCTCGATCTGGCCCTTGTCGTCGCCCTTCATCGCCGTCTCGAGCTCGGCGATCGCGCCTTCGGTGCGGCCGATCACGTCGCCGGCTACCTTGTCGCCGTTGTCCTTGATCGCGCTGCGGGCGTTGTGGATCAACGCGTCGGCGTGGTTGCGGGCCTGCACCAGCTCGTGGAACTTCTGGTCTTCCTCGCGGTTGGCTTCCGCGTCGGCGACCATCTTGGCGATCTCGTCCTCGGACAGGCCGGAACCGGCCTTGATCTCGACCTTCTGTTCCTTGTTGGTCTTCTTGTCCTTGGCCGACACGTGCAGGATGCCGTTGGCGTCGATGTCGAACGAAACTTCCACCTGCGGCATGCCGCGCGGCGCGGCCTCGATGCCGGTCAGGTCGAAGCGGGCCAGCGACTTGTTGTAGCGGGCCTGCTCGCGCTCACCCTGCAGCACGTGCACGGTCACCGCGGACTGGTTGTCCTCGGCGGTGCTGAAGGTCTGCGAGGCCTTGGTCGGGATGGTGGTGTTCTTCTCGATGATCTTGGTGAATACGCCGCCCAGGGTTTCGATGCCCAGCGACAGCGGGGTCACGTCGAGCAGCAGCACGTCCTTGACGTCGCCGGCCAGCACGCCGCCCTGGATCGCGGCACCCACGGCCACGGCCTCGTCGGGGTTGACGTCCTTGCGCGGTTCCTTGCCGAAGAACTCGGCCACGGCCTGCTGCACCTTCGGCATGCGGGTCTGGCCGCCGACCAGGATCACTTCGCTGATCTCGCTGGCACGCAGGCCGGCGTCGTTCAGGGCGATGCGGCACGGCTCGATGGTGCGCTTGACCAGGTCCTCGACCAGGGCTTCGAGCTTGGCGCGGGTCAGCTTGATGTTGAGGTGCTTCGGGCCGGAGGCGTCGGCGGTGACGTACGGCAGGTTGACCTCGGTCTGCTGCGCGCTCGACAGCTCGATCTTGGCGCGCTCGGCCGCGTCCTTCAGGCGCTGCAGGGCCAGCGGGTCCTTGCGCAGGTCGATGCCCTGGTCCTTGAGGAACTCCTCCACCAGGTAATCGATGACGCGCTTGTCGAAGTCTTCGCCGCCCAGGAAGGTGTCGCCGTTGGTGGCCAGCACCTCGACCTGCATCTCGCCGTCGACCGAAGCAATCTCGATGATCGACACGTCGAACGTGCCGCCGCCGAGGTCGTAGACCGCGACCTTGCGGTCGCCGCCCTTCTTGTCCATGCCATAGGCCAGCGCGGCTGCGGTCGGCTCGTTGATGATGCGCTTGACGTCGAGGCCGGCGATCTTGCCGGCGTCCTTGGTCGCCTGGCGCTGGCTGTCGTTGAAGTAGGCCGGCACGGTGATCACCGCCTCGGTGACCGTCTCGCCCAGGTAGGCCTCGGCGGTCTTCTTCATCTTCGCCAGCACTTCAGCGGAAATCTGCTGCGGCGCCATGTTCTTGCCGTCGGCCGTGGCGACCCAGGCGTCGCCGTTCTCGTGCGCGGCAATCGAGTACGGCACCAGGTCGAGGTCCTTCTGGACTTCGGCGTCGGTGAACTTGCGGCCGATCAGACGCTTGACCGCGAAAAAGGTGTTCTTGGGGTTGGTGACGGCCTGGCGCTTGGCCGAGGCGCCGACCAGGACTTCGCCGTCCTTGGTGAAGGCCACGATCGAAGGCGTGGTGCGGTCGCCTTCGGCGTTTTCGATGACCTTGGCCTTGCCGCCTTCCATGATCGCGACGCACGAATTGGTCGTGCCCAGATCGATACCGATGATCTTGCCCATGTGTATAGCTCCCTCGCTAATGCTTGAAATGGTGTGGCGCCGAATCTGTGGTGGCGCCGATGTGCGTTATCTGGGGGTCGGCGGCGTGCTCTTCAAGTTCACGCTCTTCAAGCGATCACGCGCCTTGAGCGGAGCCCTGCCCCGATCGTTCAGTCGTGCTTGGCCACCACCACCAGCGCAGGGCGCAACAGGCGGTCGTTGAGCAGCCAGCCCTTCTGGTAGACCTGGACCACGTCGCCCGGCGCGTGCCCGGCACTCTCGACCATGCTCATCGCCTGGTGGTGCTCCGGGTTGAAGGCCTTGCCGGCCGGATCGATCGCGACCAGGCCGTTGTCGGTGACGACCTTGAGCAGCTGGCGCAGGGTCAGCTCCATGCCTTCGCGCAGGTGCTGGGCGGTGTCGGCCTGGATGGTGAGGCCGGCCTCGAGGCTGTCGATCACCGGCAGCAGGTCGCCGAGCACACGCTCGTTGGCGAACTTGCGCGCCATGTCGATGTCGCGGGCCATGCGCTTGCGCTGGTTCTCCAGTTCGGCGCGTTCGCGCAGCGAGTCCTCACGCAGTTGCGCCAGTTCGGCGCGGGCGGCCTGCAGTTGCGCGGCCAGCGAATCGCCGCCATCGGCGTCGTTGGCGAGTCCCAGGTCGCTGCCGGGGGTGTCGTTGTCGGGGGTGTCTTGCGGATCGATCTGGGTCATGCGGTGCTCCATCCCTGCGCCAAGGGCGCCAAACAATTCGGAAATCCGCGCTCGAGGCGCGACAGGGCAGCAATGGGGCCGCCCTGCGAGGTTTCAAGACGAACTGCGCCGTGGGCGACGGCCAGGTGCCTTCCCGGCCGGCCAGAGGGTGTTCCCGGTTTCAGCGGCGGTTGCCGCAGCCCGACCCGTCAGGACTCGGAATGGATCGCAGCCCCAAGCGCGTCGGCGGCGGCCTGAACCACCGGAATCACCCGCTCGTAAGCCATCCGGGTCGGCCCTATGACCCCCAGGACCCCCAGCACCTGCCCGCTACCCCCGCCGGCAACGTAAGGTGCGGTGACCAGCGACATCCCCTCCAGCGGCGCCAGCCCGGTCTCCTCGCCAATGAAAATGCGAACGCCGGGGGCCTGCACGGTACGTTCGAGCAGCTGCAGGATCTCGCGCTTGCGGGCGAAAGCGTCGAACAGGTCGCGCAGGCGGTCCAGGTCGGCCAGCTCCTGCACCCCCATCAGGCGGGTCTGCCCGGCCAGGACCATGTCGTCGCCGCCGGGAGCCAGGGCCTGCTCGGCCAGCTCGACCGACTGCGTCAGCAGCGACTGCATCTCGGTCTGGGCAGTGCGCAGCTCGCGCAGCAGGGTGGCGCGGATGTCGGCCACGGTGCGCCCGGCGAAATGGGCATTCAGGTAGTTGGCGACGCGCTCGAGTTCGCTGCTGTCGAACGGGCGACGGGTCTGCACGATCCGGTTCTGCACTTCGTTGTCGGCGAACACCAGGATCGCCAGCACGCGCGCGCCGTCGAGCGGAACGAAATCGATGCGGCGGAAGGCGAACTGCTCGCGCCGCGGCACGCTGACCACGCCGACGAAGTGGGTCATCGCCGACAGCAGCTCCGAGGCGCTGCCGAGCAGGGCCTGGGTGCCGGAGCCGGCCGGCAGTTCGCCGCGCAGGCGGGCCAGGTCGGTGTCCGGCAGCGGCCGCACCTGCAGCAGCGAGTCGACGAACAGGCGATAGCCCTGCGCCGTCGGGACGCGGCCGGCCGAGCTGTGCGGCGCGCTGAGCAGGCCGGCGTCTTCCAGGTCGGCCAGGATGTTGCGGATGGTCGCCGCGCTGACGTCCAGCCCGGCGTGCCGCGCCAGCGTCTGCGAGCCGATCGGCTCGCCGCTGTTGATATAGCGGCCGATCAGGGTGCGCAACAGCTGCCGTGCACGCGGGTCGAGGCTGGGATCGGCAGGTTTGCGGCTCATGACCGGGATATTGATAGGGCGCGGCCCGATCCGGTGCAAGGGTTTTCGGTGCACGCCATTCCAGACCAGGCTGCCGATCTGAACCTGCGAGACGCTTCCCCGCTATCACGCCGCAACCCACACAGGGCACAATCGCGCTCCATGCTCGTCCATCTCTCCCTCAAGCAGTTCGCCGTGGTCAGTGAAGCCGAGCTCGGCTTCGGCCCCGGCCTGACCGTCATCTCCGGCGAGACCGGCGCCGGCAAGTCGTTGCTGGTCGATGCGCTGGGCCTGATCTCGGGCCTGCGTGCCGACAGCGGCGTGGTCCGCCATGGCGCCGACCGCGCCGAACTGGTCGCCGGCTTCAGCCTCGACGACGTCCCGCTGGCCCGCGCCTGGCTGCGCGACAACGAATTGGATGAAGACGACGCCTGCCAGATCCGCCGCGTGATCCGCGCCGACGGCGGCTCGCGCGCCTGGGTCAACGGCCGCCCCGTCACCCTGGGCCAGCTCAGCGAGCTGTCCACCCTGCTGGTCGAGATCCATGGCCAGCACGAGCACCAGGCGCTGCTGTCGCGCCCCAGCCAGCTGGCGTTGCTGGATGCCTTTGGCCGTACCCAGACCGAACTGGGCGCCGTCGGCGCCGCGGCGGCACGCTGGAGTGCGCTACTGGCCGAGCGCGATGCGCTGTCGGCGCAGGGCGACGTCTCCGACCGCATCGGCTGGCTCGAACACCAGCATGGCGAACTGGATCGCGAAGACCTGGAGGCCGAGGCAATCGCGCGCCTGCAGGACGACCATCGCCGCCATGCCCATGCCGCCGACCTGATCGCCGCCTGCGAAGGTGCCTTCGCCCGCCTCGGCGGCGAGGAAGGCCCGTCGCTTTCGCGCAGCCTGCAACAGGTTCGCAGCGACCTGCAACGCGTGCTCGAACACGAGCCGCGCCTGGGCGATGTCGACGGCATGCTCGATGCCGCCGCGATCCAGGTCGACGAGGCCCTCGCCCTGCTCGACCGGGTTCGTAGCGATCTCGATCTCGACCCGTCGGCGCTGGAAGCCATCGAGCAGCGCCTGACCCGCATCCACGAACTGGCACGCAAGCACCGCGTGCCACCCGAGCAGTTGGGCGCGCAGCGCGATGCGATCGCGGCCGAACTGGAATCGCTGCAAGGCGCCGGCGTGCGCCTGGCCCGCCTCGACACCGAGATCGAAGCCGCGCGTCACGACTGGCGCCAGGCCGCCGACGCGCTCGGCCGCCTGCGCCGTGATGCCGCAGCCAACTTGTCTGCCAGCACCAGCGCGCTGATTTCCGAACTAGGCATGGGCGGCGGCCGCTTCGACGTCCAGATCGAGCCGGTCGAAACCGATCGACCCGACCCGCAGGGTGGCGAGCGCGTGGAGTTCCTGGTCGCCGCCAACCCGGGCCAGCCGGCGCGGGCGCTGCGCAAGGTCGCCTCCGGCGGCGAGCTGTCGCGCATCTCGCTGGCGATCGAGGTCGCTGCGCTGGGACTGGATGCGGTGCCGACGATGGTCTTCGACGAAGTCGACACCGGCATCGGCGGCGCCGTGGCCGAGATCGTCGGCCAGAAGCTGCGCGCACTGGGCGCCAGCCGCCAGGTGCTGTGCGTGACCCACCTGCCGCAGGTCGCCGCGCAGGGCCATGCCCATTACCGGGTCAGCAAGGCGGCCAGCGAGGGTGTCACCCAGAGCGCGGTGCAACTGCTCAATGCCAGGCAGCGCGAGGAAGAACTGGCGCGCATGCTCGGCGGCGTCGAACTCACGCGTGAAGCACGGGCCGCCGCCAAGCGTTTGCTGGCCGACGTCTGACGTCGACGTAGGAGCGAGCTTGCTCGCGATCATGCGCCCGGGTCGCGAGCAAGCTCGCTCCTACCGGCAACTTTTGCACCCGGTCGCGAGCAAGCTCGCTCCTACGTCGGCGGGTTGGCGTCTTCGGCTGCCTTCTTGCGCAACGTCGTCTGCAGCACCGCCACCAGCAGCGCCACCGACCAGCCCGCCAGCAGCACGCCGACCAGGCTTTGCAGTGCACCGACCAGGCGCCATTCCGGCGGCAGCAGCACATCGCCGTAACCGAGCGTGGCATAGCTGACCACCGAGAAATACAGCGCGGTGTTCCAGGTCCACTCGGCGTTCTTCCACTCGTAGAACCACGCCCAGACGACGGTTTCGGCGCTGTGCAGCAGGATCAGCTCGATCACCACACGGACCAGGAAGAAATGCAGGTAGCGGCCTTCGCGCGGCCGCTGCGCCTTGGCGATCTGTTTGATCGTGATGGCGCTGTAACCGCTGTGCATCACCACGCAGATCGCGGTCAGCAGCAACGACCAGAGCAACTGGTTAAGCATGGCGTTCGTCCTTGTGGTTGGCCGTCACTCCACGATCCAATGCGACACGATCGGATGCGGCGGCGGTGCTTGCTCTTCAGGCCTGCCCTGGCCCGGACCTCACTTCTCAGCGCTTCTTGCGCACGTACAGCACCAGCGAGTGTTCTTCGATCTCGTAACCGTGCCTGGCAGCGATCTTGCGCTGCAGTTCCTCGATCTCCGGGCTTTCGAACTCGGTGATCTTGCCGGTGTCGACGTCGACCATGTGGTCGTGGTGGTGGCCACGGTCGAGCTCGTACACCGACTGCCCGGCCTCGAAATTGTGCTTGAGCACGAGCCCGGCGGCCTCGAACTGGGTCAGCACGCGGTAGACCGTGGCCAGGCCGATGTCCTCGCCATGCTCGAGCAGGTGGCGATAGATGTCTTCGGCGGTCATGTGGCGCGGCTTGGCCTGCTCCAGCAGTTCCAGGATCCGCAGGCGCGGGTGCGTGACCTTCAGTCCGACATTGCGCAGGTCTTGCGATTCCATCTGGATTCCTCGGGTCAAGCGTCGCCGGACGGGCGCGGCGGCCATGGCGGCGGCTGGTGCCGGGCGCCGGAACGCCCGATGAACGCTGTCGGGCCGCCGCCGCCTGCCTCCGCGCTTGGTGGATGCGGGCTTCAGTGTATCATCGCCGCGTTATCCGCCTGTCGTAGACACCGATGCCGAAGCACACGATGCACAAGCTCCTGTTGGTCCTTTCCATCGCCGTGGCCACCGGCGGGTGCGGCATCCTCTACAAGCAGCCGATCTACCAGGGGAACCTGCTGGAAAAGGCCAATGTCGACCAGCTGCAGGCCGGCATGAGCAAGCAACAGGTGTCCCTGCTGCTGGGCTCGCCGTCGATCGAGGACCCGTTCCACCACAACCGTTGGGACTACACCTCGACCCAGCGCGCCGACCGCGTTGGCCATACCGAGATCAAGAACCTCACCCTGTGGTTCGAGAACGACGCCCTGGCCAAGTGGGAAGGCGACTACTTCCCCGAGCAGGACGAAGAGCTGGCCAAGTCCGCGCCGAAACAGTTCGGCCGCAACCTGCCCAAGGAAAAGGACAAGCGCCGCGGGCGCTGAGTCCGGTCGTAGCGCGGCACCCGCGCTGACCTGCCCCACCATCCCTTCGAGCTACTTGCGCGGCACCTGCTGCGCGCGCCGGCGGCGTGACTCTTTCGGGTCCGCCTGCAGCGGCCTGAGCAGTTCCAGCCGGTCGCCATCGCGCAGCCGCGTGTCGACCGCCACGCGCACGCCGAACACCGCATAGCCGGTCGTTTCCGGATCGTCCGCCAGCCCGCTGGCCCGGAGCGCGTCTTCCACGCAAGCGTCCTCGTCCAACTCCAGCGCTACCGCTTCGAATCGGCGAGGCCACGCGCGGACGACTTCGACCTTCATGCTTCCTCGCCGCGGTCGGCCACCTTGATGAAGTCGTCGACCATGCGATCGGCCAGGCCCTGGAAGCCGATCGCCATCGCCGGACCCAGCAGCTTGACCTTCGGTTCGAACGTCAGCGTCAGCGTGACCTTGCAGGCCGACTCGTCCAGCGCATGGAACTCCCAGCGCCCGCCGAGACTGCGAAACGGACCGTCGACCAGCTTGAGCTCGATGTGGTGTGGCGGCGACATCATGTTCTCGGTGGTGAACCAGGTGCGCAGCGCGCCAAAGCCGATATCGAGGCGGGCGACGATGCGACCGTCCCCGGCCTCCAGCACCTGCGCGGCCTCGCACCAATCGAAGCGGCGCGGATAGGCGGCCACATCGTTGACCAGCGCGAACATGCGCGCGGCGGAGTGTTCGACAAGGGCGGTGCGGCGGATGGTCTGCATGGTCTGGGCTGGGCGTCGCGCCTGGGCTCTAGGGCCTGGTATCGCCCAGGCCCCGGTTCGGGGACAATGGCGCGATGTCCAAGAATTCCAACAAGAAGACCGGCAAGGATAAGGGAAAGGGCGGCGCCGGCGGCACCATCGCGCTCAACAAGCGCGCCCGCCACGACTACCTCCTCGAGCAGAAGTTCGAGGCCGGGCTGTCCCTGCAGGGCTGGGAGCTGAAGGCGATCCGCGCCGGCCGCGCCAACATCGTCGAAGGCTACGCGGTGGTGCGTAACGGCGAGATGTTCCTGCACGGCGTGCAGATCACCCCGCTGATCTCGGCCTCGACCCACGTCGTCCCCGAAGAGCGCCGCACCCGCAAGCTGCTGATGCACCGCCACGAGATCGACAACCTGATCGGCCGCATCCAGCGCGACGGCTACACCGTCGTCCCGACCGCACTGTACTGGAAGGGCAACAAGGTCAAGTGCGAGGTCGCCCTGGCCAAGGGCAAGCAGGCCCACGACAAGCGCCAGGCCAGCAAGGAACAGGACTGGCAGCGCGAGAAGCAGCGCGTAATGCGCGGGCACAACAAGAACGCGTAGCGGCGCCGTACACAGCCCCTACCCGTCATTCCGGCGAAAGCCGGAATCCAGGCCTGCGACGCATCAGCTCACTCACCGTCATCCCGGCGCACGCCGGGATCCAGTGACGAAGCGTCAACATCGAAGTGGCCGGAGTCGGTGCAACAACCGTCAGAAGTTGCCAGCCTGGATCCCGGCGTTCGCCGGGATGACGAGATGGCAAAGGGTCAGGTCGCGGGCCTCAGTCGATCAGCTTCTCGCGCGGCAGCGTGAACCAGAACGTCGCACCGCGGCCCACCTCGCCCTCGGCGCGAATCGTGCCGCCGTGGCGCTCGACGATGCGCTTGACCGAAGCCAGGCCGATGCCGTGGCCGGCGAAGTCCTCGTTCTGGTGCAGGCGCTGGAACGGCCGGAACAGCTTGTCGACATACTCCTGCGAGAACCCGGCGCCGTTGTCGCGGACGAAGTACTCCGGGCCTGCCTCGCGCTGCACGGCACCGAACTCGATCTGCGCACCGACGCGGTCGCGGGTGAACTTCCAGGCATTGCCCAGCAGGTTGCCGAGCAGGTTGCGCAGCAGGGTCGCATCGCCGATCACGAACAGCTCCGGCTCGATCTGGATGTCGACCTGGCGCTTGCCGTCGCCGATCCTGAGCTCTTCCAGCACTTCGCTGGCCAGGCGACTGAGATCGACACGCTCGAGTTTCAGTTCGCCACGACTCAGGCGCGACATCTTCAGCAGCGCGTCGATCAGCTCGCCCATGCGCGCGGCGGCGCGGCGAACGCGCACCAGATACCCCTTGCCGGCATCGTCGAGCCCGGTGGAATGGCGTTCGACCAGGATCCGGCTGAAACCATCGATCGCCCGCAACGGCGCGCGCAAGTCGTGCGAGATGCTGTAGGCGAACGCCTCCAGCTCCTGGTTGGCCTGGCTCAGTTCGCGCGTGCGCAACGCCACGCGCGCTTCCAGCGTGCGGTTGAGCGCATGCACGCGCGCCTCGGCGCGCAGGCGTTCGGTGACGTCCTCGACCTGCACCAGGCCGGCGATATCCTGGCCGATATTGCCCGGCACCGGTGAGTAGGTCAGCTGCGCCTGGCGCGGCTCGCCACCCTCGCGGTGCAGGCGCCGGGTGGCACGGTGAATGCCCTGCGCGTCGGTGCTGCCGCTGGCGTGCGCGATCATTTCCGGTTCGTCGCTTTCGAACAGCGAATCAAAACGCACGCCGACCAGGGCTTGCGGCGTCAAGCCAACGATCGTCGCCAGTGCCGGGTTGGCTTCGACGATGTGCCCCTCGCTGTCGAGCAACGCCTTGCCGATCGCCGAATACAGCATGGCGCTGCGAAAACGCATCTCGCTGCGGCGGAAGTCCTCGGTCATGCGCACCGCGATCCGGTACGCCTGCGCTTCGGTGCGCGCCAGCATCCAGGCGATGGCATACAGCAGCAGCGACGAGAACAATCCCAGCGCGAGCAGGTTCTGCAATCCCTGCAGGCGCGGCGCGGCCACTGCCAACGGCGCCGACTCGAAATCCACGCGCCAGCGGCGACCGTACTGGTTGAAGCGTTCGCTGTGGCGGAACGCCGGCGGGCGCTTGTCGCCGGCGACGGGCGTGGCGAACAGCACGCTTTCCTCGCCGCCCTCGTCGACGACGCGGAACCGGGCACTGCCATGCACCGCCCCGAGCGCGTTGCGCACGAACCCGTCCACTCGCAACGGCACGTACGCCCAGCCCTGGATCTCGGCCCGGCGCAGCCCGGTCGTCGCCGGCCGGCTGCCGCCTCGATAGACCGGCAGGTACAGCAGCAGTCCGGTGCCCTGCAGCGGGCCGTCCTGGATCAGGTGCACGGGACCGGTCAGGTAGGTGTTGCCGGTGTCCATGGCGGCGGTCATCGCCGCCCGCCGCACCGGCTCGGAGAACATGTCGAAGCCGACCGCGGCGACGTTGGCCGGCGTCTTCGGCTCCAGGTAGAGGATCGGTCCGTAGTCGGCGCGCTCACCGCGCGGCCACACCTCGAGCATGCCGTAGCCCAGGTCGCGCCATTCCAGCTGCACCTCCGGTAGACGGGTGGCCGTCACGTACTCGGCGAAGCCGAGCCCGACCATGCCGGCGAAGCGCTCCTGGATGTCCATGCCGTCGACATAGGCCTTCCACTGCGCCGGCGTCGGCCGCGCCCGCGTCACCGATGCGAACATCGACACGCCACCGCGGGCGACCAGTTCGTACTTGATCATGCCCTGGCGCAGCAGTTCGGTGACTTCCGCGCTCTTGCTGATGAACTCCGCCTCGGCCGCGCGCAGTTCGCGCTCGCGCGCCGCCCGCCAGGCGGTGAACACCAGCACCAGCGAACCGACCAGCACGATCAGCGCCAGCAGGTAGCCCCGCCGCGGCGACAGCTCCGCGAGCTCGGGGGAACGGGGGCCGGCGGCTTCGGTCATTGCGCCAAGCATACAAAGCCCGGGCGTCGAGCGGAGCATCGCCCCCGGGGGCCGGCCGTGCCCGTTCCCACGCCCGTTGCTTGAATGCCACCTGCCCGACAGACCAGGACAGCGCTTGTGCCAGCGCGATGCGCCCCTATACTGGCTGGGTCAGCGAACAGCTGTCCCCGGGGGTGCACTGGCTTCGACGGGGGTTGCGAAATCGCCTGGCGCATGCCGAGGGGGTAGCTTTCCTCGTAAATCCAGCTGCAAACTTCTAGTTGCCAACGACGACAACTACGCTCTCGCCGCTTAAGGCGTAAGCCCCGAAACTGCTTGTGTCCGTGCTCGCAGTGTAGGGTCATCATCACGGAATCGCCGGGGACGGTTGCCTGTCAGTCCCTGGTCAACTCAAAACAGGCTGGTTCCCGGATGCGCTTTGCGCGCCGTGCTGTTCGGGGACGAGATCCAACGGAGCGCTAAGCATGTAGTGCCGGGGATGGAGTGCCTTCGGACGGGGGTTCAATTCCCCCCACCTCCACCATTCAAGCAAAAGCCCGCCATGTGCGGGCTTTTTGCTTTAGTCGGCCGTGCCGGCGACGACCGCTGCGGCATCGATGCTGTCAGATTCCGGCGCTGGGCCGTTGCTCCATCTCAACGCCACCATCCGCAGCGGGCTGAAGCGGAACGTGAGCCGTCCCGACCCAGCCGGGACGCAAACACCCCGGAACATCGCGTTGGCGCGCAGCAGCGGCAGCTCCTGCCCATCGACCTCTGCCCACCAGCCGGGTGCGTCGATCTCGTTGAGCACGATCCAGGCCGGTGACGGCGCGCGATAGTCGATCTCGACGCGATTGGCGCCATAGGAGACAGGCACGACCTGCGCGACTCCACCTTGCTGGCGCGGGCACGAAATGCCTTCGAGCGCCGACTCGGGCAACCAGGCCTCGTTGTTGAAATCTGTTTCCTGGAACGCCGCCGCAGGCGGCAACGAACCCTGGTGCCCGCGCACGGAGGTCGGATTGAGAATGCGCGGAAGCACGGATTCGCGCAGCTTCCAGTGCACGCCGTTGGACTCGACGCTGCCCTGCAGCGATTCGCGTGAGACGACCACGCGCAGACCGAGCAGGTCGAACGCCGGCGAGTCGTAGCCCGGTGCCAGCTCGGTGAAAACCCGTTCCGACAGCGTTCCAACGTAGGTGGACGAACCGAACGCGGAAGCGTACGGCGCGTACAGCATGGGGTTGTAGCCGCCGGTCATCGCCACGCCGCGCACGCCGATGGCGTTGACCAGGGCATTGACCCCGATGATCTCGGCGCGCTCGGGAATGATGCTGCTGCGGACCATGCCATGGACGCGATTGAGGATCGGCGCGGTAGCCGATATCCCGTCCGCCGGGAGGTGCGTGCCCTGGTACAGCTTTCTCACCTCGCCGCTACCGCCGTAATAGCGGTTGCGCACGTTGTGGACCCCGAGGTCCAGCGCGAACAGCACCAGCAGCATTGCCAGCGTCAGCGGGCCGATGGGGCGATTCTCGCGAAGGGCCCAGATGGCGGCGGCAGAAATGATTGCCGTCACGACCAGCGGCAGCAGGGAACGCACTCCACCCAGGTGCGTTGTTCCATGCCAGACGGCGTAGGCGCCCAGACCGCCCAGGATTGCCAAACCTGCCCAGTTCGGGCGCCACTGCGCCCCTCGCAGGCGCGACTCCAGCGCCAGGGCAGCCAGCAGCGCGGCAGGCGGGACGAACAGGAACAGCGCATCGGCCGGCCGGCGAAACAGCGAAACCCCGGGCAGCCATTCGTACAGCCATGCGTACACGGGAGTTCGCAATCCAAGCACGTAGACGGTCGCCAGGGCGACGCAACACATTGCACCGAGTACCAGGTGCCGGTATTGCGGCAGTGTCGAGCGGCCCCAGGCAGCCCAGACCGCAAGCGGCACTGCCCCCAGATAGAGGTAGTTCGCGGTCAGGTCACCGCCGCCCACGTACCTGCCGCGAGCCCATAGAAGATCGGCGCCCAGCAGGGTGCCCAGCGCGGGCCAGGTCAGGCTGCCGCCGAGCGCATCGTCGAGGAGCAGTCGCCCGCGGTTCGTATCCGGCAGGAAAGCAAAGGTCGCCAACAATTGTGGCAGGGAGACCACGACTGCGAGGGCTCCAGCCAGGGCCAGGCAACTTGCGTAGCGCAAGCGATCTTCTGGCGCGACGCGGGCGGCGAGCAGATACACGCCGTATGCAATCGCGGCCAAACCCATGAGATAGGTGACCTGGGTCATCTGCAAGGCGCACAAGCCTCCGAACAGACCGGCGAGCGCCGCTGTCGCCGGCTTCGGTCGTTGCGACAGCCGTCGCAGCCCCCACCACAGCCAGGGCAGCCAGGCATAGCTCACGATCATCGGCACGTGCTGCATGCGCGAAGCCGCGACCCCGCCGAACATCACCGTAAGCGCGAACAGCAGCCTGGAGGCCGGATGCAGGCCATAACTGCGGGCCACGACCAGCGCACCCAGTCCGGCCAGCAGGACATGCAAAAGCACGACCACGGTGAACCAGCTCATCGACGGCAGCGGCGACAGCAGCATCGGCAGCACGACCGTCGGCTGGAACGTCATCGCCTGCGGGTCGGCGAACTGCGGATAGCCGCCAAACAGCAGCGGATTCCACCACGGACCGTCCAGGTTGCGCAGTTGTTGAACGGTGAATGCGACAGACGGATAGAACTGTTGTGCGGCGTCGTAGGGAAGTACGCGGCTGCCGAAGAGCCACGGCGCGCACAGCAACGCCCACAGTACGGTCAGGAAGAACGCTGGGCGCGCCAGTGCCGCATCTGCGGCGTGGCGAAGAGAAGGTCGTGACATTCGATGGCGGCCCAACTGCAGATGCGTCGGACCCATGAGTCCTGTGGTATGTCCCTGTCACACCCGCCGCAGGCGGGGCAACTTCCATTTGCCGGCGAGCTTATTCGTACCGGACCGGGCTGCCAAGCCCGCGTCTGGCCGGTTCCCGGGAAGGCGCCAGAATGGCCGCAATCGCACATGGTTGAGGCAGCCACGGCGAACTTGAGCCGCGCAGAGCACGGTGGCACGATCGCGCACGTGACTGGCAGACCCTCCGATGCGGTGCACCTGCGCGATCTTGCGCGGCTTCGCCGCGTGCGCGACCGGATCGACCGCGAGTTCGCGCAGCCACTGGACGTGGAGGCACTCGCCAGCGGCGTGCACATGTCGGCCGGGCATCTCAGCCGCCAGTTCCGGCTGGCCTATGGCGAGTCGCCCTACTCCTACCTGATGACCCGGCGCATCGAGCGCGCAATGGCGCTGCTGCGCGGTGGCGAGCTCAGCGTCACCGAGGTCTGCTTCGCGGTCGGTTGCTCGTCGCTGGGCACGTTCAGCACCCGCTTCACCGAACTTGTCGGCGTACCGCCCAGCGTCTACCGGCGCCAAGTGGCGGATGCAGCGCCAGGGATTCCGTCCTGCATCGAGAAGCAGGTGACCCGACCGGTCAGGAATCGAGAAGCGAAGGCCACCGACCCGGACCTAGCATGACCGCTCCAACCACCAGGGACGACTGCAATGAACATCACCATCCACGCGAGCTTTCTCCCCCACAACGACCCGGACGCCGCGCTGGCCTTCTACCGCGACACCCTCGGCTTCGAGGTCCGCAAGGACGTCGGCTACAACGGCCTGCGCTGGATCACGGTCGGCCCGCCCGGCCAGCCTGAGACCTCCATCGTGCTGCACCCGCCGGCCGCCACTCCCGGCATCACCGAGGAGGAACGCCGCACCATCGCCGAGATGATGGCCAAGGGCACGTACGGCATCATCCTGCTGGCCACCCGGGACCTCGACGGCGCCTTCGAGAAGCTGCAGGCCAGCGGTGCCGAGATCGTCCAGGAGCCGACCGACCAGCCGTACGGCGTGCGCGACTGCGCGGTCCGCGACCCGTCGGGCAACATGATGCGGATCCAGCAGCTGGGCTGACGTGGCTGCAGGTTCCAGAGCAACGTCGCTGGGTCCTCGCCTTCGCGCGGATGACGGTCTTCCAAGACGGTAGAAAGCCCCTCTCCCGCTTGCGGGAGAGGGGTTGGGGTGAGGGCCGCCGAAGACCAGGCAACGAAATACCGAAGCGTCGTCCGCCGGAATCCGGGGCACGCCGTGATCCCGGCGTAACGCGGTGCGAGCGCAGAATGGCGCCTCCCCACGCAAGGACGGCGACGATGGCCGACGAAATCGACGATACCGGCACCCTCCAGGCCCTGCTCGAACGGCTGATCAATTTCCGGCTGCCACGCACGCTGGCGATCAAGAAACGCGTCGACGCCGGCGAGCGCCTGACCGACGCAGACATCGCCTTCCTCAAGAGCGCACTGGAAGATGCGCAGCGCGGCCAGCAGGTGTGGGCGCGAAATCCGGAGATGCACAAGATTGGCGTGCAGATCGTCGAACTCTACGACGACATCATCAGCAAGGCGGTCGAGAACGAGAAGAAGGCGTAACCCTGCCCGGAGCAAGCACCATGAAGTCCGACAATAGTCACGACCCGTCGCCCGCCGAACCGGAAAGGATGAAGCGCAAGGAGTACGAGGCGGAGCTGGAGAAGCTGCACGTCGAACTGGTCAAGCTGCAGATGTGGCTGGTGGCGAAGAAGATGAAGGTCTGCGTCGTGTTCGAAGGGCGCGACACCGCCGGCAAGGGCGGGACGATCAAGGCGATCACCGAGCGGGTCAGCCCGCGCGTATTCCGCGTGGTGGCCCTGCCGGCGCCGACCGACCGCGAGAAGAGCCAGATGTACTTCCAGCGCTACATGCGCCACCTGCCGGCGGCCGGTGAGTTCGTGATCTTCGACCGCAGCTGGTACAACCGCGCCGGCGTGGAACGGGTGATGGGGTTCACCTCGGAAACGAAGGTGCGCAAGTTCCTGCGGACCACGCCGCTGGTGGAGGCGGCGATCGTGCAGTCGGGGATCATCCTGCTCAAGTACTGGCTGGAGGTCAGCGACGAGGAGCAGACCCGGCGGCTGAAGGAACGCGCCACCGACGGACGCAAGCTGTGGAAGCTCTCGCCGATGGACCTCAAGTCGTACGGCCGCTGGTACGACTATTCGCGCGCACGCGACGACATGTTCACAGCCACCGACTCGCCGCAGGCACCGTGGTACGTGGCACGCACCGACGACAAACGCCGTGGGCGCCTCAACATCATCCGTCACATGCTCGACAAGATTCCCTACGACGAGCTGCCGCGCGAGAAGTTCAGCCTGCCAAAGCGGCAGAAGCGCGGCGACTATGTCGAGCCGGACTATCCTTTCAAGTTCATCAAGGAGCAGTACTGACACCGTTGCCCGAGCGGAATGATCGCCCAGGCATGACGAAGCCACGACAGGGAGCTAGTGGATGAACGGCTGGATGCGTTGGCTGCCCGGATTGCAGATCATCAGGCGCTACGAAGCGGCCTGGCTGCCGAACGACCTGATGGCCGGGCTGGTGCTGACCACGATGCTGGTGCCGGTTGGCATCGCCTACGCCGTGGCCTCGGGCGTTCCGGGCATCTACGGCCTGTACGCCACCATCGTCCCCCTGCTCGCCTACGCCCTGTTCGGCCCGAGCCGCATCCTGGTGCTGGGACCGGATTCCTCGCTGGCCGCAGTGATCCTCGCGGTCGTGTTGCCCCTGTCGGCAGGCGACCCGACGCGCGCCGTGGTCGTGGCAAGCCTGATGGCCGTGGTGTCGGGGCTGGTGTGCATCCTTATCGGCGTGCTGCGCCTGGGATTCGTCACCGAGCTGCTGTCCAAGCCGATCCGCTACGGCTACATGAACGGCATCGCGCTGACGGTGCTGGTCAGCCAGTTGCCGAAACTGTTCGGGTTTTCGATCGACAGCGCCGGGCCGCTGCGCGATCTGACCCGCACCACCCAGGCGATCCTCGGTGGCCAGGCCAACTGGACCGCGTTCGCCGTCGGCGCCGGCACCCTGGTGCTGATCCTGCTGCTCAAGCCGTACAAGCAGATCCCCGGCCTGCTGATCGCCGTGGTCGCTGCCACTTTCGTGGTCGGTGCGCTCGCCCTGGATGAAACCGCCGGGGTCAAAGTGCTCGGACAACTCCCGCAGGGCCTGCCGTCGTTGGCCCTGCCGTGGATCGAACCGGCCCACCTCGGCCAGGTGGTGATCGGCGGTTGCGCGGTCGCGATGGTGGCGTTCGCCGACACCAGCGTGTTGTCGCGCACGTATGCAGCCAAGACCGGCACCTACGTCGACCCGAACCAGGAGATGGTCGGCCTAGGCGCGGCCAACCTCGCCGCCGGCTTGTTCCAGGGGTTCCCGATCAGCAGCAGTTCCTCGCGCACGCCAGTGGCCGAAGCCGCCGGAGCCAGGACCCAGCTCACCGGCGTGGTCGGCGCCGTGGCGGTGGCCCTGCTGCTGGTCTTCGCGCCCAATCTGCTCGAGCACCTGCCCAGCAGCGCGTTGGCGGCGGTCGTCATCGCCGCGGCGATCGGCCTGTTCGAGTTTGCCGACCTGCACCGCATCTATCGCATCCAGCAATGGGAGTTCTGGCTGTCGGTCGCCTGCTTCGTCGGTGTCGCGGTACTGGGCGTGATCCCCGGCATCGGCATCGCCATCCTCATCGCCGTGATCGAGTTCCTCTGGGACGGCTGGCGGCCGCACCACGCCGTCATGGGGCGCGTCGACGGCATCCGCGGCTTCCATGACATCCGGCGTTATCCGCAGGCGCGACTGGTGCCGGGCCTGGTGCTGTTCCGCTGGGACGCGCCGCTGTTCTTCGCCAATGCCGAGCTGTTCCACCAGCGCGTGCTCGAAGCCGTCGCGCAGTCGCCCACGCCGGCGCGGCGGATCATCGTCGCCGCCGAACCAGTGACCAGCATCGACGTGACCTCGGCCGACATGCTCGCCGAACTGGAACGGTCGCTGCGCGAATCCGGCGTCGAGTTCCGGTTTGCCGAGCTGAAGGATCCGGTCAAGGACAAGCTCAGGCGCTTCGAGATCCTTGAGCGCTTCGGACCGATGTATCCGACCATCGGCGCCGCCGTCGATGCGTACCTCGAGGAGCATGCGGTGGACTGGCACTGGGAAGACGAAGAAAGCGACTGACCTCAGCCGCCGTTGCGGTGGGCCGCTTTTGTAGGAGCGAGCTTGCTCGCGATCCTGCGTGTCCGCCGTTGCCAGGTTCGCGAGCAAGCTCGCTCCTACGCGACGAGCGCTGGTCAGCGGAAGTCGCGCGAACTCGTATCCAGCTCGCCGAGCAGCTCGGCGTAGTTCTCCAGCCGCTGCGCGATCACGTGCTGAACACCGTCGACGCGCTCCAGGCGTCCTTCCACCACCAGCAACTGCGACTCCAGCAGCACCCGCCGCTGGCGCTCGGCCAGGTGCTTCCAGACCACGACGTTGATCGTTCCCGACTCGTCTTCCAGCGTCACGAAGATCACGCCGCTGGCGGTCTGCGGCTGCTGGCGGCCGCGCACCAGGCCGGCGGTGCGCACGCTGCGGCCATGGGCGACCTGGTCGAGCTCGGTCGATCCCTTGCAGCGGCGCGCGGCCAGCGCCTTGCGCAGATACGACAGCGGATGGCGTCCGAGCGTGGTGCCGGTCAGGGCGTAATCGGCGCGCAGGTCCTCGTCGGGGGTCGGCATCGGCAGGCGGATCTGCGTTTCCTTGCCGGACACGGTCGCATCCAGCAGCGGCAGCTGGCGTTCGACGCCGGTGATCGCCCAGCGTGCGCGATGGCGATGGCCGGCCAGTGACTTCAGCGCACCGGCGTCGGCTAGCAGGCCTTGCTGGCGGCGATCGAGCGCGGCGCGTTCGCACAGGTCGGCGACGTCGTCGAACGCACGCCGTGCCCGCGCCGCCTCGATGCGCTCGGCGGTGACGTTGTCGAAGCCCTGGATCATGCGCAGACCGAGCCGGATCGCCGGATCCATCTGGTCGTGGAGCCCGGGCTGGTCGCGCAGCCCGGCTTGGCCGCGCAAGTGCTCCAGGCTGCAGTCCCAGTCGCTGAAACGCACGTCCACCGGCAACACGCGCACGCCATGGCGACGCACGTCCTGCAGGATCTGGTCGGGTGTGTAGAAACCCATCGGCCAGCTGTTGATCAGGCTGCAGGCGAAGGCCGCCGGCTCGTGCCGCTTGAGCCAGCAGGTGACGTAGGTGATCAGGGCGAAGCTGGCCGCGTGCGACTCGGGGAAGCCGTAACTGCCGAAGCCCTTGATCTGCTCGAAGATGCGCTCGGCAAATTCAAGCGTGTAGCCGTTGTCGAGCATGCGCGTGGTCAGCCGTTCGCGATGGTGCTCCAGCCCGCCGTGGCGCTTCCATGCCGCCATCGAGCGGCGCAGCTCGTCGGCTTCGCCGGGCGTGTAATCGGCGGCCTGGATCGCCAGCTGCATCACCTGCTCCTGGAACAGCGGCACGCCCAGGGTGCGTTCGAACACCTCGCGCAGGCGCGGCGGGTACTCGACCGGCTCCTGGCCGTTGCGACGACGCAGGTAGGGATGGACCATGTCGCCCTGGATCGGCCCCGGCCGCACGATCGCCACCTCGATCACCAGGTCGTAGAAGTTCTTCGGCCGCAGCCGCGGCAGCATCGCCATCTGTGCGCGCGACTCGATCTGGAACACGCCGACGGTGTCGGCGCGGCCGATCATTTCGTAGGTCTCGCGGTCGTCGGCCGGGATGTCGGCCATGGTCATGTCGCGACGCCCGTGCCGGCGCAGCTGGTCGAGGGTCTTGCGCACCGCGGTCAGCATGCCCAGGGCGAGGCAGTCGACCTTGGACACCTGCATGACGTCGAGGTCGTCCTTGTCCCACTGGATCACGGTGCGGCCGTCCATCGCCGCGTTCTCCACCGGTACCAGGTTATGCAGCGGCTGCTCGCTGATGACGAAGCCGCCGGGGTGCTGCGACAGGTGGCGCGGGAAGCCGATCAGCTCGGCGGTGAGCTGCATCAGCCGGCGCAGGATCGGCGCCTCCGGGTCGAAGCCGCGCTCGCGCAGGTATTCCGGCATCGGCAGTTCGCCGCTCCAGCGTTCCATGGTCGCGGCCAGCTCGTTGACCTGGTCCGGTGGCAGCCCCAGTGCCTTGGCGACGTCGCGGATCGCGCTCTTGCCGCGGTAGCTGATCGCCACCGTCACCAGCGCCGCGCGTTCGCGGCCGTAGCGCTCGAACACGTACTGCAGCACCTCCTCGCGGCGCTCGTGCTCGAAATCGATGTCGATGTCCGGCGGCTCGTTGCGCTCGCGCGAGAGGAAGCGCTCGAACAGCATGTTCATCGCCGCGGGGTCGAGCTCGGTCACGCCCAGCGCGTAGCACACCGCCGAATTGGCGGCCGAGCCGCGGCCCTGGCACAGGATCGCGCGGCTGCGGGCGAAGCGGACGATGTCGTGCACGGTCAGGAAGTAGGACTCGTAGCGCAGCTCGGAGATCAGCGCCAGCTCGTGCTCGATCTGGTCGCGGGCCTTGTCCGGCGTGCCGTTCGGCCAGCGCCAGCGCGCGCCCTCCTCGGTCAATTGGCGCAGCCAGGTCGCGGCGGTATGGCCTTCGGGCACCAGTTCGCGTGGGTATTCGTAGCGCAGCTGGTCGAGGGTGAAGCGGCAGCGTTCGGCGATGCGCAGGGTTTCGGCCAGCAGGTCGGCCGGGTAGATCGCCGACAGCGCCCGGCGCGTGCGCAGGTGACGCTCGCCGTTGGGGAACAGCAATGCGCCGGCCTCGACCACGGTGGTGCGGTGGCGGATCGCGGTCAGCGTGTCCTGCAGCACCCGGCGCGAACGCACGTGCATGTGCGCATCGCCGGCGGCTACCAATGGCAGGGCGTGGCGATGGCCGAGATCGCGCAGTGCCTGCAGGCGTTCGTCATCGTCTGGTCCGCGGTGGAGTTCGACCGCGATCCACAGCCGCTCCGGGAACACCGACTTCAGCCAGTCGACCTCTCTGTCGTGGCCGTCGGCCGGCAGCCACAATGCCAGCAGGCCGGCGGGAAGTCCGCCGAAGTCCTCGCGCAACAGGCGGTAGCGGCCCTTCTCGGCGCGACGCCGGGCGACGGTGATCATGCGGCACAGCGCGGCGTAGCCCTCCAGGTCTGCCACCAGCAGCACCACGGCCGGGCCGCCCTCGATCCGCATCTCGCTGCCGACGATCAACGGCAGGCCGCTTTTCCGCGACGCCTCCAGCGCGCGCACGATACCGGCCAGCGAGCATTCGTCGGTGATCGCCAGAGCCTGGTAGCCCTGCTCTTTGGCGCGGTCGAACAACTCCTGCGCGACCGAGGCGCCGCGCTGGAAGCTGAAGGCCGACAGGCAATGCAGCTCGGCATAGTCCGGCGGCACGCTATTGGACAGCACGCTCATGCGAACCACCCGTGCAGCATGTACGGCCCGCACTCGCCGGCGACGCAATAGGCCCAGGCGCGCTGGCCGCTGGAGGTTTCGACTAGGTAGTAATCGCGGCGCACTTCGAAGCCGTCCCACCAGCCCGATTCGATGCGCTCGGGACCGGCCAGCACCGTCAGTGCGTGATCGCGCAGCGGGATCGGCTGATGCAGCAGCCAGCCCGGGCGCGGCAACGACGGCGCGGCTTCGTGGGTTCGAGCAACGCGCTCCGCCAGCGCTTCCACGCCCCAGGCACGCTCGGGCCGGTGGTCGCCACGCACGGCCAGGCCATGCACGGCGTCGTCGCCGAGACGCGCGCGCAGCCGTTCGCGCAATTGCGGCCACGGCATCGCCTGCTGCGAACGGGCATCGAACAGGTCGCGACTGGCCGGCACGAACGGCGGCAGTTCCTGCGCAAGCAGGCGCAGGCCGCGCACGGGCGCCGGTACCCTCGCCTGCTCAAGCCGGCCGCGAGTGAGTTCGAACAAGGTCGCCGCCGCGCGTTCGGGCGCGAGCAGGCCGACCGTGACCTCGCTGTCGTCGCAACGTTCGTGCTCGAGCACCAGCACGAAGCGCTGCACGCCGCCGTCGCGGCCGGCCAGGAACGTGGCCAGATCGGCGGTCAGGCGGCGCAGCGGGAACAGCAGCGCCTGGCTGGATTCGATCTCGTGGTCGAACTCCATGCGCTGGTCGAACACGTCCGGCGGCCGGTACAGGGCCAACGGCAGCGTCATCTCGCCGCGCAGGGCATCCAGGTACGGCAGCACCGTCTTCGGAAAGCGCCGGGTGATGCTGTCGCGCGGCAGTTCGAAGACCTGGCTCAGGCGGCGCAGACCCATGCGCGACAGCGACACGGCGGTCTCGCGATCAAGCCCGGCACGTTCCACCGGGATCTGCCCCAGACCGGTCAGCAGGCTTTCGTCGGTCAGCCCGATGCCGTCGTGGACATTGGCCAGCACCCGCGCGGCATGCGGATTGGGCGCGGCGACGAGGCGATGGCGGAAGCCCATCTCGCGCAGTTCCTCGCGCATCTGCGCTTCCAGCCGCGGCCACGGCCCGAACAGCTTCAGGCTGCGGCCGATCTCCAGCACGATCGCATGGGCGAACTGCGTGCTGACCTGCGAACTGAAACGGTAGGCCCAGGCCGCGACCAGGTCACGCCAATGCGCCGCGTCCTTCGCATCAAAGGCGACGCTGGTGAAGCCGGCATTGATCGCCTGCGCCGCCGCCAGCGATTGCCCCGGCCGCAGGCCGAGCGCGCGCGCGGCCGGATTGACCGAGTGCAGCACGCGCCGCTGCACCGGCCCATCGATCAGCGCCAATGCCTGATCGGGCATCGGTTGCCGGCGCAGGACACCGTCCAACGCCAGTTGCGGCAACAGCAGGCAGACCCAGCGCATGACGGTCCTGCCTCACTGCCAGTCGAAGGCAATGGGCCGCGTCGGCGCCAGCCCACCGCGGCACTTGAGCACGCGCAGTTGCTGCGGGTCGGTGTCGATGGCGATGCGCAGCGCCGCCGGCGAAGGATTGCGCGCGGCCTTGGCCGGACGGATCGCGAAGCCCAGGCAACGCCCGCTCTCGGCCGCCACCTGCAACCGCCGCAGCGCGCGATCGTCGGCATGCAGCGGCCAGCACAGCACCGCCGCGCACGCACCCGAACGCAGGCACTGCTCGGCCGCCCACAGCGCATCGCGCGGCGGCGTGTCGATCACCTGCAACTGCGACAGGCGCACACCGGCGCTCTGCCACGCCGGCGCGAACGGCACATACGGTGGCGCGACTACGACTATCGTTCCATCCTGCTGCGACAGCCGCGCCAGTGTCGGCCACAGCAGGCGCAGCTCACCGACGCCATCGGCCGGGATCAGCAGTTCGGTCAATGCACCGTCGGGCCAGCCGCCCGAAGGCAGCGCCGCATCGAGCATCGCGTGCCCGCTCGGCTGCGGACTGGCGGGCAGCACATGGCGCTGCTGGCCTTTCCATAGCCGGCGCTGGTCCAGCAGGCTGTCGATGGCGACGACCGCGCCCATGCCCTGCCCTCAGCCCTGCCGGATCAGACCGCAGAAAATGCCTTCAATGGCGAAGTCCTGGCCGCGCTCGACCACGATGGGCGAATGCGCCGGGTTGCGCGGCAACAGGCGGATGCCATCGCCATCGTGTTCCAGTCGCTTGATGGTGATCTCGCCATCGACCCGTGCGACGACCACCTGGCCATCGCGCGCCGCGTTGCTGCGATGCACGCCGACCAGATCGCCGTCGAGAATGCCATCGTCGATCATCGAATCGCCCTGCACCTTGAGCAGGTAATCGGGCGCATGCGCGAACAGGCGGCGATCGAGCCGCAAGCGCGGAGCGTCCTCGACGATGTCGGCACCAATCGGCACACCGGCCGCGACCCGCCCCAGCACCGGCAGGCTGACCAGCTCGCCCGGCGCGTCGCGACCAAGCAGGCGGATGCCACGGCGCTGGTTCGGCACCAGCTCGATCTGGCCAGCATCGGCCAGTGCCTGCACATGCTTCTTGGCCGCGGTGACCGAAGCGAAACCGAAGGCCTGCGCGATCTCCGCCAGGCTCGGCGGCTGCCCTTCCTCGATCCTTTCGCGGATGAAGGCCAGGACGGCGGTACGTTTCGGGGAAGGGCTGGCCATGGTGCATATATTTACACCCAGGCGTTCCGGTTGAACAGATCCGCCTGCCATCTCTGCAAAAGCAGTGTTGTATCGCCCCGCTTTATACGCGCCACTGCCCTCAATTGATTCAACTATTTACCGATTATTGTTGAAGTCCAAACGAGCCGAGTGAAAGCAACGCCCAGGGATCCCCGCCATCGCGGGGATGACGGTCTTCTTTAGCCCCTCTCCCGCTTGCGGGAGAGGGGTTGGGGTGAGGGCCACCGAAGACCATGCAATGAATTGCCGAAGCGTCGTCCGCCGGGCCGGGGATTGCTCCGCAGTGGGCCATGGATGGCCCACGCCCCGCCTTCGGACAGGATGTCCGACGAAGGGGCGGAGCAATCCCCGGCCCGGCGGACGACGCCACTCCGAAGACGACGATGCCACTCCGGAAACAGAACCTGGCGCCCCCAACGACGACACAAAAGAAAAGAGCCACCCGAAGGCAGCTCTTTCCGACTCACAACACCAACGCCGGATCAGGACTCGATCGGCACCAGCGTGATCTCGACGCGGCGGTTCTGCGCGCGACCGGACTCGGAATCGTTGCTGGCCACCGGGCGGGTCTCGCCGGCGCCGACCACAATGAAACGATCGCGGTTGAGGCCACGGCCGGTCAGGTAACCCGACACCGCATCGGCACGCTGCTCCGACAGCTTCTGGTTGTAGGCATCGCTGCCGACACTGTCGGTGTGACCGGCCACCTCGACGATGGTCTGGTTGTACTCCTGCAGCGTGCGCGCAACGTTGTCGAGCACCGGATAGAACTCCGGCTTCAGATTGGACTTGTCGAAGTCGAAGGTGATGCCGCTGGGCATGTTGAGCGTGATGTTGTTGCCGTCGCGCACCACGTCGACGCCGGTACCGGCCATCTGCTCGCGCAGCGCACGCTCCTGGCGGTCCTGGTAGTTGCCGATCGCGGCACCGGCGAGGCCGCCGACACCGGCACCGACCAGCGCACGCTGGCGACGCTCGGTGGCATCGTCACCGCTGAGCAGGCCGGCAGCGACGCCGGCCAGCGCACCAATCAGCGCGCCCTTGCCGGTCTTGCTCATGCCCTGCTGCTGCCCCTGCTGCGGCGGAGCGCTCTGGGGATACTGACCCTGCGGGTATTGCTGGCCGTAATACGGTTGGCTGGTGGCGCAACCGGCGAGCACGGCGGCCATCGCCAGTGCGACGAATGCGATCTTGATATGGGTCTTCATCGGGCGGTCCTTCTGGGAAGATCGGTTGAACAGTGGTGCAAGCTAATCACGTCCGCACGCAGCGGAAGCGACAAGCGGTCACACCTATTCAGTTTCCGGCAGGGAACATGGCTTCCGCCGCAACGGCATCGAGCGTGTGCTCCCAGCTTCCCATCAAGGACAGATACAGCAGCTTCTCGAATTCGGCACCGAACCGGCCGATCACCGCGTCCGGATCCGGAATCAAACGGCCATCGGCAATCAGGCCGAAATGGACGCGGCCGTTGTAGCTGAGGATCGAAATGCCGATGCCAATCGAACCGGTCTGCGGCACCCAGAACATCATTTCCCGCAGCATGCAGCCGGCCAGGTACAACGGCTGCTGCGGTCCGGGCACGTTGGTCGCCACCGCCGTCGCCTTGCGGCTGAAGAGCTCCAGTGCCAGCCCCTGCATGGCCGCCGGCGCCATGCCGAGAGCGGCCAACAAGCCATACGCAACAATGGCTTGTCTTGAGTTCTTCAAGTTTCGCATGCATTCGGCCACGCGCTCCAGACGACGGATCGGATTGCCCTCGCCGACCGGCAGGTCGAGGAACACCAGGCCGAAGTGGTTGCCCAGCTTGCGCGCGTGCTCGAGCGGACGCAGGTTGACCGGCACGGTCGCGCGCAGCGTCATGCCGTCGACCCGCTCGCCGCGCTCGATCATGTAGCTGCGCAGCGCGCCGGCAGCAGTTGCCATCAGCACGTCGTTGACGGTGCAGTCGCAGGCGCGACCGACCGCCTTTACTTCTTCCAGGTCCAGCGGCTCGGCCCAGGCCACGCGCTTGCTCACGCCCAGGCGTCCACGCAGCAGCGATGGCGGATCGTCGGACAAGGCCAGCGCGTGCAACAGCTCGCGCGCGATCTCGCCGCCCTCCTTCGCCAGCACTGCGGCAAGCCCCGGGTCGCGATAGAAATCCAAGCCCTTCTCGACGACCTTGCTGCCCAGCTGCATGTAGCGGTCGACGGCGCCGACGCGACGGGCGACGTCGGCATGGTCCTGCTTGAGCCAGGTGCGCGGCAGCTCGCTGGCGTTGCCGGCATCGGGCTGGGTATCGGTCAGCGACAGCAGCACCTGCACCAGCGCGATGCCGTCGGCGTAGCTGTGGTGGATGCGCGCGATCAGCGCCGAGCCACCGTTGTAGTGCTCGACCAGGTGGAACTGCCACAGCGGCCGGTCATGGCTCAACGGCGACGACGCCAGCTGGCTGACGAAACGCTCCAGCGCACGCTTGTCGCCACGGCCCGGCAGCGCCGCCGGCTGCACGTGCCAGTCGAGGTTGAAGTTGGGGTCGGTGCGCCAGGAAGCGCCGGCCGGCGTGTCCACGGCCTTCTGGCGGAAACGGCGATAGGCGAGGAAGCGCTGCTTGACCACGCGCTTGAGGCGCTCCAGCGACATCGGCTCGGCGAACATCAGCACGCCGGTGATCATCATCGGATTGGTAGGCCGCTCCATCCGCAACCAGGCGGTGTCCACGCGCGACATCGCCTCGCGGCGCGCGCGCTTGCGCGAAGTTGCCCGCTCTCCTGTCGTTGCCATGCGCCCTCCCAAGCCTTGCCGCGAGTGAATCACGCTGCCAAGAGCAGCGTCAACGCAATGTCCTGGCAGGTAGGAGCGAGCTTGCTCGCGATCGCCTTTTCCGTCGCCCGATCGCGAGCAAGCTCGCTCCTACCCGACGCGCAGCTGGCGGTAGGCCTTCAAGGCGCCGTCACGTCCTGCATACAGATCCACGAGCGGCCGCACCGGATAGCCCGGCGCCAGCCGTTGCGAGGTCGCCGGGTCCTGCCACGGCGCGAACCGCAACGGCAGCGGCAGCCCTGCCAGTTCGGGGAGCCAGCGGGCGATGTAGCGCCCTTCCGGGTCGAACTTCTGCGCCTGCGTCACCGGATTGAAGATGCGGAAGTACGGCGCGGCATCGGCGCCGGTGCCGGCCACCCACTGCCAGCCGAGCGTGTTGCTGGCCAGGTCGGCATCAACCAGCGTGTCCCAGAACCAGCGCGCGCCGTGGCGCCAGTGGTAACGCAGGTGCTTGGTCAGGTAACTGGCCACCACCATGCGAACGCGGTTGTGCATCCAGCCGGTGCTCCACAACTCGCGCATGCCGGCATCGACGATGGGCACGCCGGTGCGTCCGTGTTGCCAGGCCTGCAGATGCGAGGGCGATACCTGCGCCCAGTCGAATGCGTTGAACTTCGGGTCGAAGTTCAAATCGGGCGTTTGCGGAAAGTGATGCAGCAGGTGGTAGCCGAACTCGCGCCAACCCAGTTCCCGCCTGGCCGCGTCGATGTCGATGTCGGCCATCGAACCGCGCAGGCGTTCCAATGCCGCAACCACGCGCCAGGGTGCGATCTCGCCGAAATGCAGATGCGGCGACAGGCGCGAAGTACCCATGCAGTCGGGGCGGTCGCGTTGTTCCGCATAACCATGCAGCGCGCCATCGGTGAACGCCTCCAGCGCCTGCAGCGCGCCCTCCTCGCCGGGTGTCCACGTGCTCCGGGAGGCGCCGCTCCAGGAGGCGCTGCTCCAGAAAGCGCTGTCCCAGCCGCGCGCCGGCGCCAGCCGCAACGCCTGCAACGGCACGCCTTCCGGCCCCTCGCCACTGTCGGGCAATCGGGCTGGTGCATCCACGCATGGCTCCAGGCGCCAGTTCGCCAATGCCGAGCGCCAGAACGGGGTGAACACGCGGAATGGCTTGCCCTCCTGGGTCTTCAGCATCCACGGCTCGAACAGCAGGGCACTGTTGAAGCTCCCGGCATGCACGCCCTGCCCGCGCAGCACCTGCTTGATGCGGGCATCGCGCTGCTCGAACGCCGGTTCGTAGCGGCGATTCCAGAACACCGCCTCGGCACCGGTGGTGGCGACCAGCGACTGCAGCGTCGCCAGGCTGGGGCCGAAGAAACGTCGCAGATGCGAACCGCGCTGGCGCAGACGGCCATCGAGCGCATCGAGCGAGCGATGCCGCCAGGCATCGGACGCCGCACCCGGTCGCCAGTCGCCGGCTTCGTCCGGGGCATGGATGTAGACCGGGATCGGGGTGTAGCCGCCATTGAGCGCGGCCTGCAGCGCCGGGTTGTCGGCCAGGCGCAGGTCGTTGCGGAACCAGACCAGCGCTGGCGGCCCCGGACTCGCAACGGTTGCGGGCATCGCCCCTCCAGAGGTTGGACGGGCGCAGTATGCCGGCTACGGCCCGCTGCGGTACTCGCGCGGAATCCGGTCGTTGAGGCCGACCAGGATCTCGTAGGGAATCACGCCGGCCCGCTGCGCCAATGCTTCGACGCTGATGGCGTTGTCGCCCTGCAAACCGACCAGCACCACTTCGTCTTCGTTGAAGGCGCTGTCCTGGCCGATGTCGACCATGAACTGGTCCATGCACACCCGGCCCACGATCGGGTAGCGCCGGCCACGGATCAGCACTTCACCTCGCGAGGACAACGCCCTCGGGAAACCATCGCCGTAGCCGATCGGAACCGTCACCACGCGCGTGTCGCGTTCCGGCGCCCAGGTCGCGCCATAGCTGACAGGATTGCCGGCCTTGACCACCTTGAAGTAGACGACCCGCGAGGCCAGCGACATCACCGGCTTGAGGTCGACGGTGTGGCGCGAGGCCGGATCGGGCTGGACGCCGTAGAGCATGATTCCCGGACGGACCATGTCGAGCCAGGTCTCGGGGAAGTGCAGCACGCCGCCGGAGTTGGCCAGGTGCCGGATCGGCATCGGCGCGCCGATGCGCTCGATGTGCGCGCACGCCTCGAGGAACCGCTCCAGTTGCTGCGCACTCATCGGCGAGAACGGGTCATCCGAGCACGCCAGGTGCGAATAGATGCCCTTGAGCACGCACCACGGCGACGCCACCGCCGCCTCGATGAAAGGGCGCGCGGAGTAGCTGTGCACCCCGATGCGCTCCATGCCGGTGTCGATCTTGACCTGAATGACCGCCTTGCGGCCCAGCGCCTGCGCCGCGGCCTCGACCAGGCGCAGCTTGTCCAGCGAGGAAACGGTGATCTCCAGGTCATGGGCGATGAACTGCGTCACCTGGCGACCGAAGATGCCGCCCATCACCAGCACCGGCGCGGTCACGCCAGCCTGGCGCAGGGCGATGCCCTCTTCCAGGAACGCCACGCCCAGTTGCTCGACGCCCTGCGCCTGCAGATGCAGCGCGACCGGGACCAGGCCATGGCCGTAGGCATTGGCCTTGACGATGCCCATCACCGGCACGCCGACATGGGCACGGATGCTGCGCAGGTTGAAGGCCAAGTGGTCGAGATCGACCACGATACGGGTGGGCCGCTCGCTGACGGCCGGGGGCATGCCTGCTGACTGGTGCACTTGGGTCCCGGTGGGTGATCCGCTGGGTGGTCACTCGCAGGGAATTGTACTGTCGTCCCGAACGCAGTGAAGGACCTGCTGGTGCTGGTGCTGTTGCGTGTTGGGCTTGCATCCTCGGAACGGCGTCGTCCGCCGGGCCGGGGATTGCTCCGCCCCTTAGTCGGACATCCTGTCCGAATGCGGGGCGTGGGCCATCCATGGCCCACTGCTGCGCAATCCCCGGCCCGGCGGACGACGCTTTGGTGTTTCGTTGCATGGTCTTCGGCGGCGCCCGAGAAACGCTGAAACCCGTCATCCCCGCGAAGGCGGGGACCCAGCGACTTTCGCCCTCACTGCGTTCGGGACGGCAGGACGGCAGATCAGTCGCAGCGGCGCTCGGTCACCTTGCCCGCGCTTATTCGAAGCTGCCCACCGAGTCGTGCGAGAGGTTGTCGAAGCGGGTGTACTCACCGAAGAACTTGAGCTTCATCGACCCGGTCGGACCGGAGCGCTGTTTGCCGATGATGATTTCGGCCAGGCCCTTGTCGGGCGAGTTTTCCTTGTTGTAGTAGTCGTCGCGGTAGATGAACACGATCATGTCGGCGTCCTGCTCGATAGCGCCCGATTCGCGAAGGTCGGCCATCACCGGGCGCTTGTCGGTTCGCGTTTCCAGCGAGCGGTTGAGCTGCGACAGGGCGATGATCGGCACCTGCAGTTCCTTGGCCAGGCCCTTGAGCGAGCGCGAGATCTCCGAGATCTCGGTCGCGCGGTTCTCGCTGTTGCCGGGCACCGACATCAGCTGCAGGTAGTCGATGACGATCAGGCCCAGGCCGCCGTGCTCGCGCTTGAGGCGGCGCGCCTTGGCGGCGAGCTTGACCGGCGACAGGCCGGGCTCGTCGTCGATGAAGATCTTGACCTCGCGCAGCTGCCGGATCGCGCTGGTGACGCGGCTCCAGTCCTCGTCCTCGAGCTGGCCGGTACGCAGGCGCTGGGCGTTGACGCGGCCGACCGAGGAGATCAGGCGCATCGCCAGCTGCGAGGCCGACATTTCCATCGAGAACACCGCCACCGGCAGCTTGCTGCGGAACGCGGCGTACTCGGCCATGTTCAGCGCCAGGGTCGTGTTGTGGACGCAGATGTCATTGGCGATGAAATTATGGGTATCGGGAACGGTGAGGTCGAACACCTGCTGCTCGCCGGTGGCGACAATCGACTCGATGCGGTCCCAGACGACGTCGCTGCCTGCCAGCTGGGCCAGATGGGCGTCATCGAGCACCATGGCGATGCGCGCAAGGCGCTCGCGCGATATGGCACGCTTGCCGACATGGCTGTTGGAGTCGCTGTAGCCGGTGCGCCGGGCCAGCTCGGCCCACGACATGTCGCCCTTGGCCTGGCCGATGTAGTCCCAGATCCCGGCCGGGATGTGGTCGACATTGCTGTGCGGACGGCGCGCGTCCACGGCCGCCAGCAGGGCATCCACTGCAGCGGCCTTGCCCTTGATCCCGATCTGCGTGGCGAACGTGCGGATCGAGCCGGCGTCGGTGATGTCGATCTGCCAGCTGCAGCGACGTGCATCGCGGTAGCGCACCCAGCGCTGGCGCAGCTTGGCGACGATGCCAAAGCGCAGCAGCAGGTGCTGGACCTGCCGTGCCAGGCGTTCGCTGACGCTGGCGTAACCCAGTTGCGCCTGGCCCGAGGCGAGCACCGTGGCCCAGCCATCGGTGGCGAACAGACGGTTGAGGAACAAGGCCAGTTGCTGCTGCGGCAACCGGAACACCGGCGCCGGCACGAACTTGCCGTGCGCACCGTGGCCCATCAACCCCAGTTCGCGCAACCAGGCCGTCAGCGGATTGGGACCGTTGTGGCGGGCCGCGGCCAGCCCGGACGGTGCCAGCTGTGCCGGCCGGACTTCCAGGACGGTGCACAAGCGACCGAACTGCTCGGGTCCCGGGACGGTCTTGCCGCGACGCCGATTCGATACGGTCGCGGGGCTGACCGCCAGCGCGCGCGCCACACCCTGTGCCGAACGGCCGCCCTCGCAGAGCGCGGCATCGAGCGCGGTGGCGAATGCGTCGCGACCTCGGGCCACCGCCACGGTGTCTGCCGCCACGGCCCACGAAGACGCGTAGCCGGGACGATGCTCGACCTGGTGGGCGGCGATGCCATCAAACGCGGCCACGGCGCCGAGGAAATCCTCGACCACCTCGGCATTGGTCGCCGTGAAGCGCGGCAGGCTCCCGGTCAGACCACCGTCGCCGATCAGGTAGGCCAGCAAGGTCACCTCGCACTCGCGCATCGCCTGGTCGCCGAACACCGGCAACCGGCGCGGCACGGCGACATGATCGCCTTCGCGCAATTCCAGCAGGGGCTTCCAGCCGTCGAGCGTCAGGAACGGGTGCGGCGCCGTGGTCTGCACGCGTCGCCCGAGCCTGGTGGTGACCTCGAACGTGGGCTTGATTCCGTCGTCGACGAAATCGGAAGGGGCCTGGCGATCGAGCCGGAAGTCATCGCGCAGGGTACCGATGCGGCCCGAGCGCGCCTGGCAGATCGATTCGATCGTGACCACCGAGCCGTCGTCCAGCACCAGCTCGGCATCGGCGCTCAGGCATTTGCCCATCGCCGGACGTGCCGCCAGGATGATCAGGTCGGTCTTCTGCAGGCCGGCGGTCATCATGTCGAACTCGGTGTAGCCGGTCGCCAGGCCGGTGACGCCGCTGCCGTTGGTGTAGCGCGTCTGCAGCAGGTCGAAGGCTTCCGACAGCGCCTTGGTCACCGCGGTGAAGTCGGTCTTGCCGGTGCTGTTGGCCTGGGCGATGGCCAGGACCTGACGCTCGGCCTCTTCCAGGATCTCGCTGCTCTCGCGGCCGTCGGGCTGGAAGCCGTCGTTGACGATGCCGGTGCCGACGTCGATCAGCTGGCGCAGGATCGCCTTGTCGCGGACGATCTCCGCATAAGCGGTGATGTTGGCGGCCGAAGGCGTGGTGCTGGCCAGCTCGATCAGATAGGCGCCACCGGCGACCGTTTCCGCCAGGCCCATCGACTCGAACCACTCGCCCAGGGTGACCGCGTCGAACGGCCGGTTCTTCTCGGCCAGTTCGCGGATCGCGCGATAGATCAGCTGGTGGTCGCGCCGGTAGAAGTCGCTGTCGCTGAGCTGGTCGGCGATGCGGTCGTAGGAATCGGGAACCAGCATGAGGCCGCCGAGCACCGCCTGCTCGGCTTCGATCGACTGCGGAGGTACACGCAGCTGGTCCAGGCGCTGCTCATTGCGCGTCTCGAACCGCTTCTCGCCGCGAAACCCTGGACGTGCGCTCATGCCGTTTGTTTGCCCCTTCCGTGCGCCGTCAGTTGCGGCAGTGTTTGTGTGACGGGTCGGGCATCGTAGTCGCCGATGCCGTCGAGGGGTTGCAGATAACTCTGTGGATATCGCGTGGATAGAATCCGTGCGGATGGATCCGGCGTGGATAGATTCCGCGTGGATAGATGGCATGGCACCGTCTCAGCACCTGAGACAGCAGCCGTTGACCGCCCATCGCTTGCACTTTGCAGGCGACGCCCCATCGGCAGTATCGCTTGTCTGGCCGGCTTAGTGAGGCGGCGGCAGTGATTGCGTCGTGACGGCGCCCTGCTCTGCCAGGTGCACCTGCTCCGCCAAGTGCCTGTGCACCTCAGCCAGCAGCGGCTGCGACAGCATGCCCATGAGCGCGTCGATCGCCTCCCCCGCCCACCTTCCGGTGCGCGCAGGCGGCAGCGTGTCGGCCAGGTGCAGGTCGAGGATCCTTGCCATCAGCCAGAACGCGCGATCGCTGTCACGCTTGTCCTGGCAGACTGCACGCAGGCTGGCGGCGATCAAGTCGACCAGCTCGGGCGGCACCGCAGCGCTGCCAGTGGCGCCGGCCACCGGCGCCATGCACAGGGACCGGGACGGGCCGCCGCAGTGGGAGTCGACCAACGGGCCGACCGGCTCGACATCGCTGACAGCAGGGGGTTGCCGGGTGTCCATGGGATGGCTGCTGCCTCGAGGGAAAGAGCCATCTACCGCGATGGCAGGCGCAACTGTGTCATCCCAAGTCCCGGATCCATATAGGATCTGTCTGAGATTTGACTAGCCCTTCTCCCACGTAAGGGAAAGGGGCTGGGGTGATGGCAAACGGGCTGCGACGCCTTCCGCATCTTTTATCTTTTGCGCGCGTGGTCGGCGGGGGGAGGGGGTGGGGTGTATTCCGCGAACCTCCGCTTCGCTCCGTTAACTGTTCGCGAAATACACCCCACCCCCTCCT
>NZ_JBDGKY010000011.1:0-139807 GCF_057656135.1 Lysobacter sp. Soil_N_23 | reverse complement strand
TGGTCGATGTCGACGCAGATCACGTCGTGGCCGACGTCGGCCAGGCAGGTGCCCGTGACGAGGCCGACGTATCCGGTTCCAAAGATCGTTACTTGCACTTCAATACCTAGTAGGCGGCCTTGCCAATGAAACCCTTCACCACTGTCATCGCGATGATGCGAAGATCAAGCAACAGGGACCAGTTCTGCATGTAATGCAGGTCGTACTCCACGCGCGCCGACATCTTGTCGACCGTGTCCGTCTCGCCACGCAAACCGTTGACCTGTGCCCAGCCGGTGATGCCCGGCTTCACACGGTGGCGCTGCATGTAGTTCTGCACGATCGACTTGTAGTGGTGGTTGTGCTCCACCGCATGCGGGCGCGGTCCGACGATGGACATCTTCCCCTGCAGCACGTTGATGAACTGCGGCAGTTCGTCGAGGCTCGTCCGGCGCAGGAAGCTTCCGAAGGCAGTAATACGCCGGTCCCGCCGGGTCGCCTGCGTGACCTGCCCTGCGTGCTCGGCATGCAGGCGCATGCTGCGGAACTTCCAGACCTTGATCGTCTTGCCGTCCAGGCCATGACGCTTCTGCTTGAACAGGACCGGGCCTGGCGAGCTGAGCTTCACACCCAAGGCGATCACCGCCAGCAACGGCGTAATCAGCACGAGGATCAGCGCGGCAAGCACGCGATCTTCCAGGCCCTTGACCATGCGCGCCTCGCCGTTGAGCGGACTCGCGCGCAGATTGATCACAGGCAGGCCCGCCATCTGTTCGACCGAATGGTTGAGCAGTTGTATGCCGAACAGGTCGGGCACGAACTTGATGTCGGCCGTCGAGTGATCGAGGCTGACAAGGATACGGTCGATCGCTACCTGCTCACTAACCGGAAGCGCGATCCACACCTGGCTGATGTGCTGCGATTCGACGTATGCCGGCAGCGCGGCAAGGTCGCCCAGATGAGGAACGCCGGCAAGCGCTGGCTGCAGGCCATGGGCCGTGCTGAACCATCCACGCACTTCGATTCCCGCCCAGCGCTGGCGCTCTAGAGTGCGCACGATATGCGCAGCGTCGGCGTTGGCACCAATGACCACAGCAGTCCGCACGTCCAGGCCGCGCTGGCGTACCCAGGAGGCAGCCTGCCGGCACACGATCCGGCCAGCACCGGACGCCAGCGCGGTGCCTACGAACCAGTAACCCCACCAGAGACGGGACGTCACGCCCTGCACTTTCAGCAGCGCGACGTAGAGCACGCCCAGCAGGAACACCACCGTCCACACGGCGAGGAGTTTGAATGCCTCATTGAGGACACTCACGCCGCGCCAGCTGCGGTACATGGAGAACGTGCCCATCGACAGCAGCGCGAACAGCACGCCACGAGCCACCGCCTGGCGGAACTCCAGCGGCATCTCGACGGTACCGAAGCGCAGCCAATAGGCGGCAACGCCCACTGCGACGATCACCGCGATGTCGAATATGCGCAGCATCAGCCCGAACAGGGCCGAGAACTTGTTCAGCGACACACGTTCGACTGCGTACTCGGTCCGGATCGGCGAGAACAGCATTTGGGTCCTCTCTCCTGTCATTGCGCGTCACTCGCGCTCGCCAGGAGGAAGGACAACACCAGGGCGAAAACCACTGCGACCGCATGGGCACGCAACGGGTAGTCGACAAGGGAATGCGCCATCGGGACGAGCGCGGCAATCGCCGCGGCACCGAGTATCGGCCCGTGAAAAGTGCGATCAATGAGACTTTTTCGTGTGACGCAAATCACAGTGACGCAAAGCGTCAACAACAATACCAAACCCGGCACACCAGTTTCGATCGCGGTTTCGAGAACGTCGTTGTGGGCGTGCAGCGCGAAAACTTCACGCATCGCGCTGACAGGCTCGAACGGTGCATAGATCGACTTGAAGCTTCCCCAGCCGCTGCCCCAGGGCAGGTAGGCCTGCGCCGCATCCCAGCCATAACGCAGGTACTGCCAGCGCAGGTCTTCCAACGGGTCTTGCTGCAGCCGCTGGCTGATGCCGTCCCAGGCATACACGGCGATACCGGCAATGGCGACACCAATGGCCGCCAGGGGCGCCCACCGGCGAATGCTGCCTTGATCGGATGCAGCCCCTGCACGCGACGACAGCAACAGCACGCTGCCAAGCGCGGTCGCGCACGCAAGTACCAGTCCGGTCCGCGAGAAGCTCAATGCGGCCGCCAGGAACAGCATTGCCGCCACGGCGTACCAGGCCAGCGCGACCGGCGCACGACGCCGCGACTGGGCCTGCATGCCCAGTGCGATCGCGAAGGGCAGCAGCATCGCCATCAGGCAGGCGAAGTGGTTGCGATTGGCGAACAGGCCTATCGCGCCGATGGGATGGTGGTAGTCGTAGGGCCGCAGCAGCGAGTAGGTGCCGGCGGCCGACTGGGCGTAGCCGAGCAACGCCATCAGTGTCGCCAGGATCAGCGCGAGCTTGAGCAGGCGCAACCGTGCCGCATGCGTCAGCGTGCAAGCCAATGCCCAGAACGAGGTGAACACCATCAGTGCCAGCAATGCCCGCACCGTGCCCCAGCGGTCCAGCGTCAACGGCAACCAGCCGTGCGGCTGCCGTGCCTGTGCGAGCTCGGCAAGTACGTCGCTGCGGCCCGGCAGCATCGCGTAGATCGCCGGAGGCAGCGGCAACAACTGCAGCACTGCCAGCGCGATTGCGCTTGCGCACACCACGGCAAGGACGCGCTGCGCCCGCGATGCAGGTGCCCATTGCCAACGCATGATCGCCAGCAGCAATGCCGGCAATGCAGCCAGGTGCACGACGGCATCCCCGACGCCGCGCGATCCACCACCGGCCAACAGCGCCGCCGTCAACAGCAGCGCTGCAGCAACTTCGGCGGCCGTGTCAGGCGTCCCCTTGGCGCCCTTCAAACGCATTTCAACCTCGATGACAGCAAGCGGGCCGCACGCGGCGGCCCGTCGCAATCTACCTATCTGTTCTGAATGGATAGCAGCACGGGCTTCGGGCCACGTCCCGAAGCCGGCGCTGGTTCGGCGTTACGGGCTCGACGGCTTCGGCGGAGCCGGCTTGTCGTCGTCGCCACCACCGCTGGCCAGCGCAATCGCGCCGGCAGCCACGGCGATGCCGGTGCCGACCATCGTGTAATTGGTGTCCGAACCGGTCTTGCCCAGGCTCGGGCACTTTGCCGGTGCGGTGTCCTGGATGGTGTAGCTGCCGGTTACCTTGATGGTGCAACCGTTGGAATAGGTCACATAGGCTTCGCCGCCGTTGACCATGACCACGTCACCGGCTTCGGCACCGGAGCTGTTGGATCCTTCGACCGTACGACCGGCCACATTCACTTCGCCGCTGTCGGCGCGGACAAGCACCTTCGGCGATTGCGCCAGCGCACCGCCGGCCAGGGTCAACGCACACATACCAACGATCAGCGACTTCATATGCACTGCTCCAGATCCACTCGATTGGGGTTACGCCAGACCCCCTGGCGAAGATGTAAATTCTACGTGAGTTTGTGCGAGCGTTAACACTCTTGATTTCGAATATGTCGCAGTGCGGCGTCCGAAACGCAAGGTGTGACTCGCACGACGCAGACCAGACTGCGTCAGCAAAGGCAGTTTGTGACGTCTCGCGTCACAAGTGACTCTGCATTTGATGAGTTGCCTTGGGCAACCCGACCGCTGCGCCAGACCATCGTCCGGCGCAGCGCGATGCCGTTACGGGCTGGACGGCTTCGGCGGCGCCGGCTTGTCGTCACCACCACCACCGCCGGAAGCGAGCGCAGCAACCGCAGCCACGCCGGCGCCAATGGCCAGCACCGTCGAACCGCCGGCCTTGCCCTTCTTTTCGGGCTTGGCGGTTTTCGCCGGAGCAGCCTGCTCCTGCTCCTGCGGCTGCGCATCAGCAGCCGGCTGCGCGGTCTGCGCGGATGCAGCACCAAAGGCGAACACGGCAACCAGGCCCAACAGAATCTGCTTCATGTCGCTACAACTCCCTGATAAACACAAAATGTGCTATCGCAACAGCCTATTCGGGATGTGATGGGTTTGGCAATGTGACCCTAGTGGGAAGTTTTCTCAGTTGCACATCGTCCACACGTAAAACACCGCTGATCTGGCGCTCGGCCATCGACCGGCCAGTGTGTCGGAGCGTCAGTTGTTGACCTTGGCAGTCAGGCGGAACATCGAAGCTTGCACGCGCTGTCTGCCACTGCGGTGACGACCCCGCGGGCAGATCCAGCTCCACCAGGGCCGGGCCTTGCGTGCACTGCACGAGCCACGCGAAGCGACGCGACGAACCGGTGCGATCGTCCACGGCGCTGCTGATTTCATAGGTGCCCGGCGAAAGCGCCAGGCGCTGGCGCGGACCGATGAAGCGCACAACGCGACCACTGAAATCCACCTGCAGGGACTGCTGCCCCTGGGCCGGATCGATGGCATCCACGGCAATGGTCACGCCGGGTTCGTCGCTCCACTTCCAGCCAAACCCGCCGGTCTGGTCGGCACCTTCGAAACCGCCATCGAAGGGCGAGCCGTCGAGGGTCCTGTCCGTTTCCGACAGGGACTGCAGCCAGACTTCACGCGCGCGCGCAGGCTCGCCGAGCGCGGTCAGCGCTTCCACGCGGACAGCCAGTTCGGCAGGCGTGAGTGGCGCCGCCTTGGCCATCGCCGACAGGAGCAATTCGGCCTGCGCCGGGTCCGTGCCAGCCAACGCCGGTGCGAGCGCGCCACGCCATGGCGGGTCCGCGGCAAGCGCATGGACCATCGCATCGAGCAGCTCCGGGTTACCCGAGTGTGGTAGCAGCGAGGTCAGCAGGGGCGCCCGCAGATGCGGGGCGATGCGCAGCAGGGCATCGACGTGGTCAACGCCCTCGCCCACCCTGCCCTGCGCGAACGACGCATCGATGAGCATCGCCTGGGCAATATCGTCACGCGGCGAAAGGCGCGCGGCGGTGCGATAGAGATCGACGGCGCGTTCGCCATCGGACTCCATTCCGGCAGCCAGGCCCAACAAGCGGAAGGCACCACCATCGATCGGACGGTCGCGCAGCGTCTCGCGCGCGACCGCCGTCAAGGCATGGGCGTCCTTGGACAGGCCACGGGCAGCGGCGACGCGACGGTCGGGGCCGAACGGCGCTCCCACCTCGGCGTCGACCCGCAGTTGCTGCCAGGTCATCCAGGCCACTGCGGCGACCGCGAACAGGCCAGCCCCGCTACGGAGGTAGCCTGCCCACGGCTTGTCAGTCTTTCGAGCCGCCGTAGGCATAGTAGGTATAGCCATAGCCGGCGCCCTGGCGCTTGAGGTCGAAGCGGGTCAGCACGGCGCCGAGGACGCGCGCTCGTACGGACTTCAGGCGCTGCAGCGCGGTCTTCAGGCAGTCATTGCGCGTGTCGTCGGCTGCAGCCACCAGGACGGTGGCTTCGGCCTGGTTGGCCAGCAGCGGCGCGTCGGCCAGACCCAGTACCGGCGGGCCATCGAGGATGACCATGTCGAACTGCTCACGCAATTGCGCCAGCAGCGTTGCCAAGGCCTCGCCCGCCAGCAATTCCGGCGGATTCGGCGGCAGCGGGCCGGAGGTGATGACGCTCAGTTTGTCGTGCGGAAGGTGCTGCAGCACGTCGCCGAGCTCGCGCGCACCTGCCAGCAGGTTCGACAGGCCAAGCGCCGACGACAGCCCCGTAACCTTGTGCACCGACGGATTGCGCAGGTCGGCGTCGACCAGCACGACTCGCTTGCCGAGTTGGGCGATGTTGCGCGCCAGTTCGTGCGCGGTCGTGCTCTTGCCTTCGGCGGGGCTGGCGCTGGTGATCAGCAGGCTGCGCGGCAGGCCGTGCACCGTGGCGAACTGCAATGCCGTGCGCACCGAGCGATAGGCTTCGGCGAATGCCGAGCGAAGGTCGCCGGCGGCCTGTGCCGGCGTGACGCCCTGCTCCAGGCGCGGGATCGCACCCAGGACCGGCAGGCCGGTGATCGCCTCGAGCGCCTTCGCGTCGTGCACCGTGTTGTCCAGGTGGTGCATCAGGAACGCCAGCAGCACCCCGAGGAATCCCCCCAGCAGCATGCCGACCGCAAGATTGAGCAGCTTGCGCGGCGAGTTCGCCTTCTCCGGAGCGATTGCGCGGTCGATGACCGAGATGTTGTTGGCCCCCACGCCGCCGGCGACGCCGATTTCCTTGTAGCGTTGCATCACCGCGTCATACAGCTGGCGATTGGTTTCGGCTTCGCGACGCAGGATGTTGTACTGGATCGAGCGGCTCTGCAGGTCGAGCACGTCGCCCTTCAAACCGGTGATGCGCTCGCGCAGCAGCGTCTCCTGCGCCAGCGCGGCCTGGTACTCGGCGCGGATGGCATCGCGGATGTTGCCGACTTCGACGTTGATCTGGCGATCGGCCTCGTCGATCTGGTTGCGCAACTGCACCATGTTCGGGTAGTCGGCCTTGTAGGTACCCAGGTTGTTCTGGTACTCGGCCATCAGCGTCGAACGCTGCTCGCGCAGCTTCTGGATCAACAGGTTCGCGACCACCTGCGGCAGGCCCATGCCGTTGCCGATGCTGGCCTGGGTCCACATCGCCTCGGCCTTGATGCGCGAGCCCTGCGCGGCGGCGAGGGCGGCGTTGAGGTCGCTGAGGTTCTGCGCATCGAGCGATGGCTTGTCGTCACCGACCGATACGATCCGCTCGGCTTCGGAGAACGCCACCAGGTCCTTCTCGGAGTCCTCCAGCTTGCCCTTCAGCTGCGCCAGGCGCTCTTCCAGGTACTTCTTGGCGTAGGACGAGGCCTCGAAGCGGCGCTCGAGGTTGCTGGCGATGAAGCCGTCGGCATAGGCGTTGGCAACGCGGGCCGCCAGCACCGGATCGGGCGAGTCGAAGTTGACGCGGACCAGGCGCGAGTTGCGCACCGGCTCGATGTTCAGAGAGTCGAGCACCTGCTCGACCATCGCCGCTTCGCGAGCCTGCTGTCTGGCGGACGCGGCTACGGCCTGGCCGTTGGCCTTCTTGGCCAAGGCTTCGTCGACCTTGGCCATGTCCTCCTCGAACTGCTTGTTCGCGGTCAGGCGCAGGTCCTGGATCACGCGCCGCGCCAGCGAGCGGCTCTTCAGCAGTTCGTACTGGGTCTGGTAGAAGTCGCGATCCATCGGCGACTCGGTCGGCTGCAGGCCTTCGAACTCCACGATCTTCATCGTGTCGCGTTCGATCTGCAGGGTCGAGCCGGCGCGGTAAACAGGCGTTGCCAGCAGGGTGAACACCAGCGTCAGGAAGACCACCGCGAACGCGGTGCCAACCACCCACCACTGCCGCTCGCGCAGGATGCGCCAGTACTCCAGGAGGTTGATCTCGTCGTCGTCGCGGTTTTCCTGACGCAACGACTCGATTGGTTCGACCACGGCGCTCATCGGTACGACCTCCACACCGCGACGAACGGCGCCAACTGGATCAATGTCCTCAGGGTCTGGCGGCCGAACGAGGTGTCGACCACGATCACGTCCTCGCCAAAGATCTGCGGATCGGGATGCTCGCCGTTCTGGATGGCGGCGACGTCGAAGCGCGCGAACTTGCGCTCGCCATTGATGGTGCGGAACACCAGCACGTTGCGCTGGGCGGCGACTTCATTGAACCCCTCGGCCAGCGCCAGCGACTGCAGCAAGCTCAGGCGCGAGGTCATGGGATAGATGCCCGGCTTCTTCACCGCGCCGCCGACGGTCACGCGCTGGCTGGAGAATTCCTTGACGAACACGGTCACCTGCGGGTTCTGCAGGTAACGCGCCTGGTAGCGACCGGCGATGTCCTGCTCGATCTCGCCCACGGTGCGGCCGGCGACAGGGACGGCGCCAATCAACGGGAGCGCAATCTGCCCGGCGTTGTTGACCCGGACCTCGCGGTTGAGATCCTCGATCTGGAATACCGTCACCGTGAGCAGGTCGCTCGGCCCGATCAGGTACTCGCTACGGCCCATCGCCGCCGCGACCGGATCACCTTCCGGCAGCGTCGCTGCTTCTTCTTTGGTGCCACCCGAACTCGAGCAGGCGCATAGCAGCATCAGGCACGAAAGCGCCCAGACTCGAAAAACACTAAACAAGTGCCATCCCCAGAAAAAAGTGACGCATTGGTACTTACGGATTGGTACGGGTTACTACTTCAATTATGCCGTACGTCCCAGTTTCGACCGCCTCGCGGGACTGAGACTTTTCCTTACTTCCCCCGGATCGAGCGCAACCAGCGCCCGACGACGCCCTCACCCGACGATACGGACGGGCCGCGAACCTGCGGCCGGAAGCCCGCCTGCCGGAACAACGGCGGCGGCAACTGCTCGGGCGCCAGGTTGTCGACGATGCCGCGGGGGCGGGTGTCGACCATGTGCGCTGCTTCTTCAATACCCACCAGTGCAGCCGCAGCGTCCCGGGCCTCGGCCAGAAGCGGCGGACGCCGCTGCGGATGGTGGGCGTCGGTCGCCAGGATCATGCACAGTCCCTCGCCGACGAAGCGCTCGCCCCAGTACTTGACCCGACGCCCGTAGCGTCCGGTCATCGCCCCGGCGGTGATCTGCATCCAAGCGCCACGCTCGGCCAGGCGCGCGAACACGTCGTAGTGGGTTTCCACCCAGGTCAGGCGCTCGGGGTGCGTGATCACCGGTACCAGTCCGGCCGCCATGAGGTCGAACACCGCCTCTTCGAAACGCGGCGGCGCGACGTGGTGCGGCGGCTCCAGCAGCAGGTAGCGCGACCCGGCCAGGGTCGGCACGCGACCACCGCGAATGCCTTCGAGCAGGTCCGGATCCATATGGACGTCGGCGCCCTCCACCAGCCGCAGCGCGATGCCGCGCGCGTCGAGTTCGACCTGGAACGCTGCGATCGCCGCACGGATGCCGTCGGCGGTGTTCTCGTACATGCCCGGATAGATATGCGGCGTGCAGGCGACCGTGACGATGCCATCGGCCGCGGCCATGCGCGCCATTTCCAGCGCCATGTCGAGGTCGACGGCGCCATCGTCGATGGCCGGCAGCAGATGGCAATGCAGGTCGAACATCTGACTCCCCCTGAGCAGAGCGCGGGAGTGTATCTGCAAAGCGCGCCGGCGCCCTGAACGAGCGGCGCTTCTTCCAGGTCGCACACCCCTTGCCAACCAGACCCCGGCTTGGGGTATACTGCGCGCCCATTTCGGGCGGTTAGCTCAGCGGTAGAGCACTGCTTTCACACGGCAGGGGTCACAAGTTCGAAACTTGTACCGCCCACCAGTTCCAGGCAAAAGGCCGGCGAAAGCCGGCCTTTTGCTTTTCAGCGTCCACGAAAACCAGCGAGGCATCGATGAACGACACCCGCCTGTACCACAACCCCCGCTGCTCCAAGTCGCGCGGCGCGCTGGATCTGTTGCGCGAGCGTGGCATCGAGCCGCTGGTGATCGCCTATCTGGACACTCCGCCGAGCGCGGCCGAACTGCGGGATCTGCTCGGGATGCTGGGTCTGCCCGCCCGAGCGCTGCTGCGGACAGGCGAGGACGAGTTCGCGGCCTTGGGCCTGGCCGACGAATCGCTGCCGGAGACGGCACTGATCGACGCGATGGTCCTGCATCCGCGGCTGATCGAGCGGCCGGTGTTTGTCCATGGCGGGCGGGCGGTGATTGGGCGGCCGCCGGAACGGGTGCTCGACCTGCTCGACTGACTGGACTTCTGTAGGAGCGAGCTTGCTCGCGACCGGTCCCCGCAGCCACGGAACGCAAGGTCGCGAGCAAGCTCGCTCCTACGGGTGCGGATGCGGATGCGGGGCTATAGCGATTTGCTGCTTCGCATCGACGCCACGGCCGATGGTGCGGCAAAGCTGTCGCTGCGGGCGTTGGCCCAGAACGACTGGAAGACGGCGTGCTCGGGAATCCTGGCGAGCAGGTCTCCCGGCCGCAGGAACGTGTAGAGCGCGGCCAGCGAGCGGACTTCGATCGGTGAGACGCGGCGCAGGATGTGCTCCGGGCCCAGTTGCTCGGGGTGCTCCAGTCCCGCCGCGCACAGCAGGTCGCGCAATGCCTTGAGTGTGTTCTGCTGGAACGCGGCCACCCGCGCGGCCTTGTCGGGTACGTCGAGGTTTCGCCAGCGACGCGGGTCCTGGGTCGCCACGCCCGTGGGGCATCGGTCGGTGTGGCAGCTCTGCGACTGGATGCAACCCAGCGCGAACATGAAACCGCGCGCGGCATTGCACCAGTCCGCGCCCATCGCCAGCGTGCGGGCGATATCGAAGGCGCTGGTGATGCGACCGGCCGCGCCGACGCGAATGCGGCTGCGCAGGTCCAGGCCCACCAGGGTGTTGTGCACCAGCATCAGCGCTTCGTGCATCGGCACGCCGACGTGGTCGATGAACTCGGCCGGCGCGGCGCCGGTTCCACCTTCTGCGCCGTCGACGACGATGAAGTCCGGCAGCAGGCCGCTTTCGTGCATGGCCTTGGCGATGCCGAACCATTCCCAGGGATGGCCGATCGCCAGCTTGAAACCCACCGGCTTGCCACCGGACAGTTCGCGCAGCCGCGCCACGAACTCCAGCAACCCCAGCGGCGTGGTGAACGCGCTGTGCGCCGCCGGCGAAACGCAGTCCACGCCCATCGGCACGCCGCGGGCCTGCGAGATCTCTGCGGTGACCTTGGCCGCGGGCAGCACGCCACCATGGCCGGGCTTGGCGCCCTGCGACAACTTGATCTCGATCATCTTCACTTGCGGGTCGCTCGCGCACGCGGCGAAGCGCTCAGCGCTGAAGCTGCCGTCCTCGTTGCGGCAACCGAAGTAGCCCGAGCCGATCTCCCAGACGAGATCGCCACCGAATTCGCGGTGATAGGACGAGATCGAGCCCTCGCCGGTGTCGTGATAGAAACCACCCATGCGCGCGCCGTGGTTGAGCGCGCGGATCGCATTGGCCGACAGCGAGCCGAAACTCATCGCCGAGATGTTGAACACGCTGGCCGCGTACGGATGGGCCGCACTGCCCTCGCCCACCCGCACGCGGAAGTCGTGCGACCCGTGTGGCGTGGGTGCCAGCGAGTGATTGATCCACTCGTAGTCGATGCCGTAGACGTCCTGCTGCGAACCGAACGGCCGCACGTCGCTGACCGACTTGGAGCGCTGGTACACCAGACTGCGCTGCTGGCGCGAGAACGGCACCTCGGCGATGTCGGACTCGATGAAGTACTGCCGCATCTCCGGGCCGATGGATTCCAGTCCGTAACGGAAGTGGGCCAGCACCGGGTAGTTGCGTCGCAAGACGCTGCGGGTCTGCAGCAGGTCCCAGGTTCCCAGCACAGCCAGCACACCGAATCCGGCCACGCCCCACAGCCACGCGGTGTGCCACATGGCCAGGATCGCCGAAGCCAACGTTGCGATCACGCTGGCGACATACAGGGAATAGCGCATGTGCTGCCAACCGGCTCGGGAATGATCGAAGGATAGCGCGGCGGCCGTGACAAGGCCTGCTGAGGCCTGCTGCGCTTTCTGGATCAGGTAATACGGGTCCACGCCTATGCAATGGCCGCCAACCAGGCCCAGGGCCAACGACTGTCACGCCAGCCAGCGCACCAGCACATATCCGCCAATCGACAACCAGCCGAACAGCACGGCCGCAAGCAGCAACGGTCGCGGACCGAGTGCGCGCAGCTTCGACACACGCGTCTCGATTCCCAGGGCCGCCATGGCGGTGGCAAGCAGCAGCGTGTCGAGCGTCAGCAGTGCCGAGCGCACCGACGCGGGCACGGTCACCAGCGAATTCAGCGCCACCACGCCGAGGAAGCCAAGCGCGAACCAGGGCACCACCATGGCCCGCTGACCGCCATTGCGCGCCTCGCGCCATCCCAGTACCAGCAGCACCGGCACCAGCATCAGCACGCGGGTCAACTTCACTACAACCGCGGCATCGGCGGTTTCCGGACTGATCGCACTGCCCACCGCCACCACCTGCGCCACCTCGTGCACGGTCGCACCGGCATAGAGGCCAAACGCCGCCGGATCCAGGCCCAGGTGGGGATACAACTGCGGGTACAGGAAGATGTTCAGCGTGCCGAACAGCACCACGCTGGCGACGGCGATGGCGACCTTGCTCGGATCAGGCCGGATCACGCGTTCCACCGCCAGGACGGCCGCGGCACCGCAGATCGCGCTGCCAGCGGCGGTAAGCAATGCCGTATCGCGGTCCAGTCCGAACCAGCGCCGACCTACCCAGGTACCCAGACCCAGGGTCGACACCACGACGATGAGATCGATCAGCAGGCCATGGACGCCGACTGCGGCGACATCCTGGAAGCTCAGGCGCAGGCCGTAGAGCACCACGCCGGCGCGCAGCAGCTGGCGCTGGGCCAGGCCAATGCCAGGCGCGATGCCGGCAGGTAGGCGGGTGCCGACCAGATTGCCGATGAGCATTCCCAGCACGATGGCAACGGTCAGGGCGCTCAGCTGCCAGCGCTGCAGCAGCGACAGTTGCGCGGCTGCCAGTGCCAGCAACCCGACGGACACTGCCAGCGCCATACCCGGCGCCCAGCCGGGAATCCAGGCCCTGAAGGGGCGGGATTTCGTTTGCGATCGGGGAGCGACGTAGGCCATGGCGCGAATGGTCGCCCTGCCCCGTCATTCAGTAAATTTGAGATTCCTTAGCCTTGCCATAAACTTCCCTGATGATAGGCGTCAGCCCCCGCCAGCTTGAAGTGTTCGTGGCCATCGCCACCGGCGGCACTGTCCGCGCCGCGGCCGAGCAGTTGCACCTGACCCAACCTGCGGCCAGCATGGCCCTGGCGGAACTGGAACGCGTCCTGGGTTCGCCGTTGTTCGACCGCACCCAGCGACGCCTGTACATCAATGCACGCGGCCGCCACCTGTTGCCTCTGGCGCAGGAACTGCTTGAGCGCATGCGCGAACTGGGCCAGCACGCGGGGCACGACGACAAACTGCTCTCCGGCGAACTGCGCGTCGGCGCCAGCAATACGGTTGGCAACTATCTCGTCGGTGACCTGCTCGGTGGATTCATCACCGCCCATCCGCAGGTCGCGCTGAAGCTGCACGTCGACAACAGCGCGGCAATCGTGTCCGGCGTGCTCGACTACAGCCTCGACATAGGTTGCATCGAAGGCCCGGCAAGCCACCCGGAACTGGAACTGTTGCGCTGGCGCGACGACAAGCTGTGCGTGTGCGTCCCACCCGCCCATCCACTGGCGAAACGGCGGCGACTGCGGCCGGAGGACTTTGCCGGCGCGCGCTGGATCCTGCGCGAAGGTGGATCGGCGACGCGCGGCCAGACCGAGCGCGCGCTTGCCGCGCTGCCGGCGGGCGAGACAGTGCTCGAACTGGATCAGAGCGAAGCGATCAAGCAGGCGGTGATCGCGGGGCTTGGGCTGGCCCTGTTGCCGGAGGTCGCAGTCGCGCATGCGCAGGCAGCGGGACGGCTGGCGGTACTGCGGACGCCGTTCCTGGGCCTCAAGCGACAACTGAGCCTGGTGCTGCACCGGCGCAAGTACCGCAGCGCGCTGCTGCGTGAATTCCTCGACAGCGTGCGAAAGGCCTGAACCCGGGACGATGGCACGCCTTCACTGGAATGCGAGCGTGAGGACGCGCAATGCATCGCGCGTTCGCCGGTCGCTGAGGTTGCTGTAGAGCATCACATCCTGGGAGCGAATCGGCGGCAGCGCCAGGAGCCCGCTGACGTCAACCGTGCCCGGCGGCGCCGCGCGCCGCGCCAGCACCGCCACCGCGAGGCCAGCGGCAGCGGCGGCCCCCAGGATCGCGGCGCCCTTGCCGACGAATACTTCGCGCCATTCGATCCCGGCGCGATCAAGCGTGCGCACCGCCTCCATCCGCACGCGGCACGATTCGCCTTGCGTCGCCAATGGCAACGGCTGGCCGGCACGCGGCTCCCAGCCGACGGCCGCGAACCATGAAAAGGATTCGGCGAACACAATCTTGCCGCGCTTGCCGCGATCCTCCGGTCGCAGCACCAGCACGGCATCGAGTTCTCCCTTTTCCTGGCCTTGCATGAGCTCGTTGGTGCCGGCGATGCGAATCTCGACCAGCAGGCTCGGATCGTGGTCCCGCATCTGCCGCAACAGAAGCGGGAGTTCGCTGCCGACCAGTTGCTGGTTGATGCCGATCGCCAACCGGCGCTGTTCGGTCTCGAAGGCGGCGGCCGCACGGTCGTGGGACGCCACCAGTTCGCGCGCCACGCCGAGAAACGCCAGTCCCTCGACCGACAGGCGAACATGCCGCGGCGTGCGTTCCAGCAGGCGGCGCCCGAGCTGCTCTTCCAGACGCCGCAGCTTGAGGCTGACTGCGGACTGGGTGGTGCCCAGCACGTCGGCTGCCCGGGTGAAGCTCTGCAAGTCAGCGGCCAACAGGAACGCCCTGACCGCATCAACGTCCATCGCCTTCATCGGGATCTATTCGATTCTGAAATGCCAGATATCTTTGTAAATGCGTTTTTCATATCTATCAAGCGGCCTAGGATGGGGACTGTCGATCCCCAACCCATAAGGACTCACCGCGATGAAACCACTGACCGGCGCACTCGTCGCAATGCTGGCGGGGCTGTCCGCGCGTGACGCGCCAGTGCCCACACCCGAATTCCCGCTGCAAGGCACCTGGACCCTGGTCGCCGCGGACAAGGTTTTGCCGGATGGCAAAACGACACGGGACTACGGAGAGAATCCGAAGGGCAGGCTCGTCGTCGATGCCAAGGGGCGCTATTCGCTGCAGATCTTCAGATCCGAACGCCTGCATTTCGCCGGCGACAGCAAGGCCGATGGCAGTGCCGACGAATTCAGGTCCGCGGTCATGGGCAGCAGTACCCACTATGGCGCGATGACGATCGACGAACGGGAAGGGGTACTGGTGTTCTCGATCGAAGGTTCCTCCTTCCCCAACTGGGAAGGCACGACGCAGAGGCGCCAGTACAAGCTGGACGGCAGCGAGCTGCGCTACAAGGTGCCGCCGCGGGCGGATGGGAGCATCCCGGTTTCCGTGTGGCACCGGCTTGATTAGGCCGTCCCTCAGTTCCGTTCAAGGCGATCGCACCCTCGAATCACGCTTCAACCGATGGAGCCACCATGCCGCACTTCGTAGTCGACTGCTCGCAGGGAATTCTTCAGATTCATGACGAAGAATCGATCATCACCCGGTTGCATCGGGTGGCGAATTCTTCAGGGCTGTTCGAAGAATCGGACATCAAGATCCGAGTACATCCCTTCGAAATCTACGCTGTCGGCGGCGAGCGGGAAGATTTCATCCACACCTTCGCCTGGATCATGCAGGGGCGCAGTGTCGAGCAACGCGCGGCCTTGTCGAAGGCCATCGTCGGCGAGCTGGCTGCGATGTTTCCACGGCTTCCTCGCATTGCCGTGAACATCGCCGAGTTCGAGCAGGCGACCTATTTCAATCGCGCAATGTTGTGATTCATGGTGCCCGGAGCCGGAGTCGAACCGGCACGGCCTTGCGGCCAGCGGATTTTAAGTCCGATGCGTCTACCAGTTCCGCCATCCGGGCTGGGATGCGTGGTGCGCGCTAGCTTATGCCAATACCCGTCATCCCGGCGAACGCCGGCCCGTACCGCCGCAATCCCCCCACCGTCATCCCGGCGAACGCCGGCCCGTACCGCCGCAATCCCCCCACCGTCATCCCGGCGAACGCCGGGATCCAGGCTGGCAACCTTTCAATCGTGAAAGCCCGAAGCAAAGTCACTGGGTCCCCGCCTTCGCGGGGATGACGGCAAGTGGCACGCCCATGGATTCCCGCCTGCGCGGGAATGACGAGCAAGTGCAGATGGATCCCGGCGTTCGCCGGGACGACGAGTTCAAAAAGCAAAAAGCCCAACCTTTCGGTCGGGCTTTCTGCTTTGAACTTGGAGGCCTGGGTCGGAATTGAACCGGCGTACGCGGCTTTGCAGGCCGCTGCATAACCACTCTGCCACCAGGCCGGTGACTTTCGAATCCGCAGTGCGGATTCTTCCATATTCCTGCCCCGTTCACGCAAGTGGGCCGGAAACAACAAGGCCCCGCTTGCGGGGCCTTGGTTGAGGGTGCTGATGTAAGGCCACCCTCGAATTTGGAGCGGGAAACGAGACTCGAACTCGCGACCCCGACCTTGGCAAGGTCGTGCTCTACCAACTGAGCTATTCCCGCAGAGGAACCGACATTTTAGGCATGGAAGCGAATCTGTCAACCACTTTTTCGCTTCCCCGGAGGTCCCTGTCGCCGGACTTCCGCATTGCCTCTCAACACCCCACCGGACCTGCCACTGCCCGGTCGATCAGCGAACACTGCACCGTTCGCGATGACGCTATTTTCTATGAACGCGCGTCTTCGCGCAAGACCGGCCATGCAGCTCGCAGATACAAAAGTCCCGACCACAACGTCAGCAATGCCGCCGCAGCCAGCAACCACTCGCCGACCATGAACACATTGATGCCGGCGAAAGGTTCCTGATACAGCAGGCACACCAGCGCCACCATCTGCACGATCGTCTTGATCTTGCCGATGCCGGCGACCTTGACCGTGGCGCGCTGGCCGAGTTCGGCCATCCACTCGCGCAGCGCGGAAACGGCAATTTCGCGACCGATGATCACAGCCGCCCACAACGCCATCCACACCGTCGGGTGCTTCTGAACGGTCAGCAACAACGCCACGGCGACCATCAGCTTGTCGGCCACCGGATCGAGGAATGCGCCGAATGCCGAGTACTGGTCGTAGCGCCGCGCGATCCAGCCATCGAGCCAGTCGGTGATCGAGGCGAAAGCGAAGATGAAAGCCGCCGCGAAGTTCGTCCACTTGAACGGCAAATAGAACACCAGCACCAGCACCGGGATCAGCAGGATCCGCAGCAGGGTCAGCATGGTCGGTACCGTCAACTTCATCCTTCGCTCCGCGCGCCGCTCTTTGCGTCGTTCATGTCGGGGGTGTCCAGCCCGTGCAGGGTCGCATAGATACGCTCCGCCAGGGCATCGTTGATGCCGTCCACCCGTGCGATTTCCTCGACGCCCGCCGCCTTCAGGCCGCCCAGGCCGCCGAAGTGCCGCAGCAGGCTGGCGCGTCGGCGCGGCCCGATGCCGGCGATGTCTTCCAGGCGGCTGGTGTTGCGGGCCTTCTGGCGGCGCCCGCGGTGGCCGGTGATGGCAAAACGGTGCGCTTCGTCACGGACCTGCTGGACCAGCTGCAGCGCCGGGGACTCGGCCCCGGGGTGCACGGTGCGGCCATCGGGCAGCAGCAGTTCCTCGTCGCCGGGCCGACGGGCCGGGCCTTTGGCCACGCCCACCAGGGCCACGCCCTTGACGCCCAGCTCGTCCAGGGCCGCACGCGCCTGCGCGACCTGGCCGGCGCCACCGTCGATCAGCAGGATGTCGGGCATCACCCCGCCCTCCTCCACCGCGCGGCGGAACCGCCGCTCGATCGCCTGGTGCATCGCCGCGTAATCGTCGCCGGGCTCGATCCCGGCGATGTTGTAGCGCCGGTACTGGCCGCGCACGGGGCCTTCGGCATCGAACACGACGCACGAAGCGACCGTCGCCTCGCCCATGGTGTGGCTGATGTCGAAGCACTCGATGCGGGCGGGAAGTTCGTGCATGGCGAGCATGTCGCGCAGCGCTTCGGCGCGGGCGCGCTGGGCGGCGTGACTGGTGCGCTCGCTCGACAGCGACAGTTCGGCGTTGCGCCTGGCCATGTCGAGATAGCCGGCGCGCTCGCCGCGTACGTTGCAGCGGATCTGCACCTTGCGTTCGCCGGCGCTCGACAGCGCCTGCTCGATCAGCTCGCGATCCGGGATGTCGCGGTCGAGCACGATCTCGCGCGGGGGTTGCTGCTCGCCGTAGTACTGCGAGACGAACGCCGCCAGCACCTCTTCGGGGTTGTCGCTGCCGTTTGTCCTGGGGAAGAACGCCCGGGTTCCGAGATTGCGACCGTCGCGGAAGGCCAGCAGCATCACGCAGGCCGCCACGCCCTGCATGGCGATGGCGAGCACGTCCAGGTCGGCGGCACGCCCGTCGACGTACTGCCGCGCCTGCACGCTGCGGATCGAGGCGACCAGGTCGCGCAGGCGCGCGGCCTCCTCGAAATCCAGGCGCACGCTGGCCGCTTCCATCGACTTGACCAGGTCGTCGCTGAGCTCGTCGCTGCGGCCTTCCAGGAACAGGCTGGCACGACGCACGCTCTCGGCGTAGTCGCGCGCCTGGACCATGCCGACGCACGGCGCGCTGCAGCGGCCGATCTGGTGCTGCAGGCAGGGCCGCGAACGGTTGCGGAAGACGCTGTCCTCGCAGCTGCGCAGCTTGAACAGCTTGTGCATCAGGTTGAGCGAGTCGCGGACCGCGCCGACGCTGGCGTAGGGGCCGAAGTAACGGCCCGGGATCGCGCGAGGCCCGCGGTGCATGGCGATGCGCGGCCATGCTTCCTGTGTCATCAGCACGTAGGGGTAGCTTTTGTCGTCGCGCAGCAAGACGTTGTAGCGCGGCTTGAGCGCCTTGATCAGCTCGTTCTCGAGGATCAGCGCCTCGGTCTCGGTGCGCGTGACCGTCACTTCCATGCGCGCGGTCTGCGCCAGCATGGTCATGATCCGCGCCGACTTCGGCGTGGCGTTGAAATAGCTGGAGACGCGGTTCCTGAGCACGCCGGCCTTGCCGACATAGAGCACGCTGTCGTCGGCCGCGATCATCCGGTACACACCCGGCGCGGTGCTCAGCGCCTTGATGAACGCCTTGCCGTCGAACGGCGTGGTTTCGGCACGGCTCATGGTGCGAAGCCGGCGAAAGCCGTGGGCGGAAGGGTGGCGATGGCGGGCGTTGCGGTCACGAGCATCGACTCAGGAATTGGGCCAATTATGCGGCAGCACAAGGCTCCCCCGACCTTTTGTAGGAGCGAGCTTGCTCGCGATCGGGCCTGCGAGCCGCTGTCAGGCCTATCGCGAGCAAGCTCGCTCCTACAGTCGGTATTCGCGGCGCAGACGGGCGATGGCGCCGTCGGCAGCGCGATCGAGCAACTGGAAGACCTGTTCGAACTGCGCCGGACCGCCGGTGTAGGGATCGGGCACTTCGCCGCCGTCCTCTATTCCGGTCCATTCCAGCAAGAGCGCACCTTGGGCGCGCGCGCCGCGCGGGGCACGCGCCTGGACGTCGCGCAGATTTTCGCGGTCCGCGCACAGCAGCCAGTCGAACCGCTGGTAGTCATCGGCGCCAAGCTGGCGCGCGCGCAGACCGGAGATGTCGATTCCGTGCCCGGCGGCATTGGCGATCGCGCGCCGGTCCGGCGGCTGGCCGACGTGCCAGTCGCCCGTCCCGGCCGAGTCCAGCTCGATCTGCCCGGCCAGCGTGGAGGTGGCGATGCGGGCGCGCAGGACGCCTTCGGCGACCGGTGAGCGGCAGATGTTGCCCAGGCAGACGACCAGCAGGCGGACCTTTCCAGGCATGACCTGCACAGGCATGACCGGTTCAGCCACGGCCGGCGGCGATCCAGGCTTCGGCACGGGCAAGGTCCTCGGGGGTGTCGACGCCGGGCGGGAACGGCTCGGGCGTGATCCCGACGGCGATGCGGTAGCCGGCTTCGAGCACGCGCAACTGCTCCAGCGATTCGATCTGCTCCAGCCGACCCGGCGGCAGCGCCGCGAAGCGCTGCAGGAAACCGGCGCGGTAGCCGTAGATGCCGATATGGCGCAGCCATTCGCCCTGCCCCGGCATGCTGCTGCGATCGCGGGCGAAGGCATCGCGCGGCCACGGAATCGGCGCACGGCTGAAGTAGAGGGCATTGCCGTTGCCGGCACGCACCAGCTTGACGGCGTTGGGGTCGAGCAGCGTTTCGACGTCGGTCACCGGCGCGGCCAGCGTCGCCATCTCGGTGTCGCCTTCCAGCATCAGCGCGGCCACGGCACGGATGCCGGCGGCCGGTGCGAACGGTTCGTCGCCCTGCAGGTTGACCACGACGGTGTCGTCGCTCCAGCCGGCAATGCGTGCGCACTCGGCGAGGCGGTCGGTGCCGGATGCGTGATCGGGCGAGGTCATGGCCACGCGAACGCCGCAATCGGCAATGGCGACGGCGATGCGTTCATCGTCGGCGGCAACCCAGACTTCACGGGCGCCTGCCGCCAGTGCACGGCGCGCAACATGCAGCACCAGCGGCTCGCCGGCCAGCAGGCGAAGCGGCTTGCCAGGCAGGCGGGTGGCCGCATGCCGGGCCGGGATTGCGACGACGAAATCCGTGGTCATGGAAGCTTCCCATCGTTGGCACCGGCGCCGTTGCGATACGGACGCGCCTTGCTCGCCAGGCGATCCAGCAGCGAAACCCAGAACGCTTCCGGCAACTCGGCCCGCACAGGCACGCTGAAATGGCGGTCATCGGCGAACGCAGTGCACTTCACCGCGTCCTTCTCGGTCATCAGCACCGGCAGTTCGCGGCTGCCGAACTCGAAGTCCTCGGCGCTGTAGCGATGATGGTCGGCGAATGCGTGCGGGACCACGGCAATGCCGAAACCGCGCAACATCGAGAAGAATCGCTCGGGATCGCCGATGCCCGCCACCGCATGCACGCGCTGGCCGGAGAACGACGTCAGGCGGCGCGGACGCCCGCCCAGCATCGGTTGGGCCTGGTCGGCCAGCAGGCGCATCGGCCATTCGCCGAAACCGGTGTCGCCATTGCCGACGCCACCGGCACCGACATTGACTACGCGGAAGTCGCAGCGGGCGCCACGCTCGGGCAATTCGCGCAGCGGCCCGGCCGGCAGCAGCTGGCCGTTGCCATAGCGACGGCGGCCATCCACCACTTCGATCTCGATGTCGCGCGCGAGCTTGTAGTGCTGCAGGCCGTCGTCGCAGATCACCAGATCGCAGCCGGCTTCGGCCAGCGTCTTGGCGGCGGCGGCGCGGTCGCGATCGACACGGATGCGCACGCCGGTGCGCTGCGCGATCAGCACCGGTTCGTCACCGGCGGCGTCGGCAGGGCTGCGGAAATCGACCCACATCGCCGTACTGGAATCGTCGCGGCCATAGCCACGACTGGCGACACCGGGACTCCAGCCTTCGGCGCGCAGGCGTTCGACCAGGGAAATGGTCAACGGCGTCTTGCCGGCGCCGCCCGCGGTGATGTTGCCCACCACGATCACCGGCACGCCCGGGTGCTGGCGCTTGAGCCAGCCCTTCAGGTACAGGCTGCGTCGCAGTCCGCTGAGTGAACCGTAGACTGCCGAAAGCAGGCGCGCACCGAGCGGCACGCGCACGTCGTCGTACCAGAACGCCGGGGTTTGCGACGACCGTTTACTCATTCAGACTCGCGGAACTGCATGCGGTGGAGATGGGCGTAGAGACCGCCGTGCGTCAGCAGCTCGCTGTGCGTGCCGCGCTCGACGATGCGCCCCTGGTCGAGCACCAGCACTTGGTCGGCATGTTCGATCGTCGACAGCCGGTGGGCGATGACCAGCGTGGTGCGGTTGGGCATCAGGTGGTCGAGCGCGTCCTGCACCAGTCGTTCGGACTCGGTGTCGAGCGCCGCGGTGGCCTCGTCGAGGATGAGGATCGGCGCGTCCTTGAGCATCGCGCGCGCGATGGCCAGGCGCTGGCGCTGGCCGCCGGAAAGACGGCCGCCCTTGGCGCCGATCTCGGTATGCATGCCCTGCGGCAGGCGCTCGACGAACTCCATCGCGTTGGCGCCGCGCACCGCCTGATCCAGCGCCGGTTCGCCGGCGTCCTGCAGTTCGCCGTAGGCGACATTGGCGGCGACGGTGCCGTCGAACAGCATCACCTGCTGGCCGACCAGTGCGATCTGGCGGCGCAGGTCCTGCAGGCGGTAGTCCTGCAGCGGATGGCCATCGAGCAGGATCTGCCCGCCTTCGATGTCGTAGAAGCGCGGGATCAGCTTGATCAGCGTCGACTTGCCGCTGCCGGAGCGGCCGACGATCGCGGTGACCGTGCCGGGGCGTGCGACGAAGCTGACGTCGGACAGCGCCGGCTGTGCCTGGCCCGGATAACGCGCGGTGACATCGCGGAATTCGAGCAGGCCCTGCGAGCGATCCAGCGGCCGCCGGCCGGTGTCGATCTCGTCGGGCGTGTCGAGCACGTCGAACAGGCGTTCGGCCGAAGCCACGCCACGCTGCAGCATGCCCTGCACGTTGGTCAGCTGTTTCAGCGCCGGGATCACCGCCAGCATCGAGGTCATCAGGCTGACGAAATCGCCCGCGCTGAGGCGGCCGTTGGCGGCTTCGCGGCCGGCAAAGAACAGCAGCAGCGCCAGGCCGACCGCACCCATCAACTGCACCACCGCCGAGGAGATGCTGCGCGTGGACTCGACCTTGAGGCTGAGGCGCAGGTGGTGGTTGGCCTGGCCGGAGTAACGCTCGAGCTCGGCGCCCTGGGCGCCGTAGACCTTCACTTCCTGATGGTTCGACAAGGCTTGGTCGGCCGACTGCAACAGCTGCGCGCCGCTCTCCTGGATGCGATGGCCGATGCGACGGTAGCGTCGACCGACGGTGTCCATCGTCCAGGCCAGCAACGGGCCCAGCAGCAGGATGGCGAGGGTCACGCGCCAGCTGTAGTAGAGCATCACGGCCATCATCGCCACGACCTGCAGCGACTGCTGCAGCATCACCTTGGCGGCATCGATCGCGGCCTGCGCGACCTGGTCGCTGTCCGAGCCCAGGCGCGTGAGCATCGAGGCGACCGGTTCGGTGTCGAAGCGCAGGCCCGGCAGGCGCAGGTACTTGCCCAGCACCATCACGCGCAGGTCGCGGGCGATGCTGCGGCCGGCGCGCGCCATGAAGGTGTCGGTGATGTAACCGGCAATGCCGCGGGCGACGAAGATGCCGACGATCGCCAACGGCAACAACAGGCTCAGCTTGCGGTTGTTGTTGATGAAGGTCTCGTCGACCACCGGCTTCATCAGCCAGGTGAAGGCGCCGGCGGCGGCGGCTTCGATCAGCATGCCCAGCAGCGCTATCAGCAGCACGCCGCGATACGGCGATACGAAGTCCTGCAGGCGGCGGTAGGTCGACCAGGGCGACGGGGCGTCGCTCACTTGCCCGCCCCCGCGGCGGTTCCACCCGCGCCTTCGCGTGTCTGCGGTGCGGTTGCGTTCATGACCTTGCGGAAGCCCAGCTGCCCGAGTGCGTCGTAGACGGTGACCACGGCCTGGTACGGCGTGCGTGCATCGGCGCGCAGCATCACCGGACGGTCGCGGTCGGTGCCGGCGACTTCCGCGATGGTCGCTTTGAGCGATTCGACGTCGCTGCGCAGCACTTCGCGGTCGTCGACGAAGTAACGGCCGTCGGCGTTGACCAGCACGATCAGCGACTTGGACGTGTCGCTGGCCGGCTCGCCGGTGGCACGCGGCAGCTCGAGCTTGAGCACCGAGCGCGCGTCGAAGGTCGCGGTGACGACGAAGAAGATGATCAGCACCAGGATCACGTCGATCAACGGGACCAGGTTGATCTCCAGCCCGTCTTCGAAGGCGCGGTGGTCGCGGATACGCATCGTGACGTGGGCCTCAGGCAGCCTGCGGCGTGCGCACGGCGGCCGGGCGCGTATCGAGCGTGTCCATCAGGGCGATGGCTTCGTGCTCCATCGAGACGATGTATTCGCCGATGCGGCCGCGGAACCAGCGGTGCGCGATCAGCGCCGGGATCGCCACGATCATGCCGGCGGCGGTGCAGACCAGGGCCTTGCCGATGCCGCCGGCGAGCTGGTTCACGTCGCCGATGCCGTGGTCGAGGATGCCCAGGAACATCTGGATCATGCCCACGACGGTGCCGAACAGGCCCAGCAGCGGGCCGGCCGCGGCGATCGTGCCGAGGGTGTTGAGGTAGCGCTCCATCTTGTGGACCAGATGGCGGCCGACGTCCTCGATGCGCTCGCGGATCTGGTCGCGCGGGCGCAGGCGGACGTCCAGGGCGGCGGCCAGCAGCTCGCCCAGCGGAGAGGTCTTGCGCAGCGACTCGATGTGCGCCGGGTCGAGCTTGCCGCTGCCCGCCCAGGTCCGCACTTCCTTGCCCAGGTTGGGCGGCAGCACGACGCTGCGACGCAGCGACCAGGCGCGCTCGACGATCAGCGTCAGGGCCAGTACCGACAGCAACAACAGGGGAATCATCGGCCAACCGCCGGCCTTGACCAGTTCCAGCACGCCAACCTCCGGCCCTCGGCCGTGTTAATCAGGCCGATAGGATAGCCCAGCCGCGCCCCTCTCCCAGCGTTGTGCTGCATCCCACAGCCGCGGCTGTGCCTGCCGTCGCGATTCGACGCTCACGCCGCCTCGTCCAAGCCGCACACGCAGGGCGCCGGCGCGGGCGGTGTCGTGGACCTGGGCGCCCGCCCGGACCCAGCGATCGACGATCCCCGGCTTTGGGTGCCCGAACCGGTTGCCGTGGCCGGACGCCACCAGGGCATGGCGCGCACCGGTGGCGGCCACGAATCCGGGGTCGGAGGAGCCATTGCTGCCGTGATGCGGCACCGTGACCACGTCCGCGCGCAGGGCCGCGGGGGCCCGACGCAGCAGGATCCGCTCGACCGCCTCGCCGATGTCGCCGGTCAGCAGCGCCGACGCGCCGGCCGCCTCGATCCGCAGCACGCAGCTGGCCTCGTTGCCGAGGTAGGGGAAGTACGGCGCCGGGTGAAGGAAGCGGAAGCGGACGCCGTCCCAGTCCCACGCCTGCCCGGCCACGCAGGGCCGGGCGTCCGCCAGCGGGGCGCCCTCCGGCGCGACCAGGTCCGCGGTCCCGAACACCCGGCCGACCGCCTCCAGGCCGCCGGCGTGGTCGTTGTCGGCATGGCTGACCACGAACCGGTCGATCCGGCGGACGCCCAGCGCGTGCAAAGTCGGCACCACCGCCCGCTCGCCGGCATCGAACCCGTCGCGCACCGCCGGGCCCATGTCGTAGAGCAGCACATGCCGCGCCGTGCGCACCTGCACCGACAGGCCCTGGCCGACGTCGATCACCACCAGCTCGGCTTCGCCGTGGCGCGGCAGGTGGCGGTCCGGCCACAACAGCGGCAGCCATAACAGCAACGCCAGCGGCTTGCCCGGCACGCCGCGCGGCAGCAGCAGCCAGAACGCACCGAGCAGCGCCATCGGCAAGGCGAACCAGGCCGGTTCGGGCAGCCACCAGACCGCCAGCGGGGTGGCCGCCAGGCGCTCGAACAGCGGCCAACTCAGCTCGAAGGCCGCCGCGGCAAGATTCCAGGCCCAGGCACCGCTGCCGGGAGCCAGCATCTCCAGCGCCAGCCCGAGCAGCGACAGCGGCACCACCACCAGACTCCACCACGGCACCGCCACCAGGTTGGCCAGCAGCCCCGCCAGCGAGGCCTGGCCGAACAGCACGGCGCTCAACGGCAACAGCCCGACTGTTGCCACGCCCTGCGCCGAGAGGAAATCGTGCAGCGGTCGCCCGCCCGCATGCGGCAGGCACCACAGCAACCAGGCGACGCCGGCGAAGCTGAGCCAGAATCCGGCCCCGAGCACGGCCATCGGATCCACCAGCAACACCGCGATGGCCGCCAGTGCCAGCGAATCGGCCACCCGCAGCGGTCTGCGGAACATGCGCACGCCGGCGATCATGGCGATCATCAACGCGGTGCGCACCGTCGGCAGCGCGAATCCGGCGACCGCCGCATACAACACGGCGCCGCAGAGCCCGGCCGCGGCCGCCGCGATCTGCGCAGGCATGCGCCGCGCCAGCGCCACCGGCCACAACCACCACAGCGCTCGCGCCAGCAACGCGAAGAAGCCCGCCACCAGGCCGACATGGAAACCGGAAATGGCGATCAGGTGGGTGAGGCCGTTGGCGCGCAGGACGTGCCAGTCGCCATCGTCGAGCGCACGCGTGTCGCCCAGCGCGAGGGCGCGCACGAATCGCGTGGACGGCCGGTCGAGCAAGCCGATGCGCCCGGACATGGCTTCGCGCCACGCTTCCAGTCCATCCTCCGGCGCGAGCAGGCGTGCCTGCTGCGGCTGTCGCAGATAGCCGGTGGCGGCGATGCGTTGCGCCAGTGCATGTCGCTCGCTGTCCAGGCCGCCGGGGTTGCGAAGGCCTCGCGGTGCGCGCAGGCGTGCGTCGAATTGCCAGCGCTGCCCTGCCCTCAGCGCGGCGCGGGCCCTTGGGTTGCGGTCGTACCAGGCCAGGCGCAGCGTGCGGCCACGCAGCGACCGGACCTGCGTCGCGTCATCGTCAACACGGAAGACGAAGCGGCTACGCGCCACTTCGTGCACTGGCAGATCGACGATGCGGCCGCGGATCCGCGCGTCCTGCTGCTCCAGCTGCGGAGGCAGTTGCAATGCCAGCGAATGCGCTGCATGCAGGCCCGCCAGCGCGAATCCCAGCAGTAACCAGCCGGCCAGCAGCAGTGCCGTGCGGCAGGTGCGAACACCTCGCCAGCCCAGGGCAATGCCCTCCAGCAACAGTCCGATCGAACCGGGCCAGGGCAACAGCCATGGCAGCCACAGACAGGCGCAGATGCCTGTCAGCAGGGCCAGTGCGGCTGCGGTTCCGAACGGCGGCGTCCTTGCCGCTTCGTGCATCGACCTCTCCCTGTCTTACACCTCGTCGTGGCTCAGCTCGCGCAGCTTGCCCTCGTGCAGTTCGAGCACGCGATCCAGGCGCCGTGCGAGGCGGCGGTCATGGGTCACCAGCACCAGGCTGGTGTGCTGCTCGCGATTGAGCGCGAGCATGATTTCGAACACCGTCTGCGCGGTCTTTTCGTCGAGATTGCCGGTGGGCTCGTCGCCGAGCACGCAGGCCGGGCGATTGACCAGCGCGCGTGCGACGGCGGCACGCTGACGCTCGCCACCGGACAGCTCACCGGGCTTGTGCTCGAGGCGGTGTCCCAGGCCGACCGACTCCAGCAGCGCCCGCGCGCTTTTGGAAGCGTCCGCGACATGCGCACCGGACAGCAGCACCGGCAACATCACGTTCTCCAGTGCGGTGAATTCCGGCAACAGGTGATGGAACTGGTAGACGAAGCCGAGTGCGCGATTGCGCAGTGCGCCGCGCGCCGCGTCCGACAGCGAGCTCATCTGCTGCCCGGCCACGAACACTTCGCCGGCGGTGGGTGTGTCGAGCCCGCCCAGCAGGTGCAGCAGCGTGCTCTTGCCAGCGCCGGACGCGCCCAGGATCGCCACCGTCTCGCCCGATTGCACCGACAGCTGCAGGCCGGCGAACACCGGCGTGCGCAGCTTGCCCTCGGCGTAGGTCATCGCCAGGCCCTCGGCCCGGATCGACTCGCCCGTATGCTTTTGATTGTTGATGGCATCACTCATAGCGCAGCGCCTCCGCCGGAGCCGTGCGCGCGGCGCGCCAGGCGGGATAGATGGTGGCCATGAACGCCATCGCCAGCGCGACCGCGGCGATGATCACCACGTCGCTGGTCTGCAGGTCGGTCGGCAGGCCGGTGATGTAATAGACGTCCTCCGGCAGCAGCTGCACGCCGAGTACGGCCTCGATCGCCTTGAGGATGTGCTCCAGGTTGAGCGTGAGGACGATGCCGCCGATCACGCCGATCACGGTGCCGATCACGCCGATCAGCGTGCCCTGCACCACGAACACCTGCATCACGCCGCGCGGGGTCAGGCCGAGCGTGCGCAGGATCGCGATGTCGGCCTGCTTGTCGGTCACCAGCATCACCTGCGAGCTGACCAGGTTGAAGGCGCCCATCGCGATGATCAGCGACAGCAGGATCGCCATGATGGTCTTCTCCATCTTCAGCGCCCGGAACATGTTGGCGTTCTCGCTGGTCCAGTCGCTGACCCGGTACGGCCCGCCCAGGTTCACCGCCAGGTCACGCGCCACGTCCCAGGCCTTGTCCATGTCGTGCAGGCGCAGGCGCACGCCGGTAACGCCGTCGCCCATGCGCAGCAGGCGCTGCATGTCGTGCATGTTGACGACGGCCAGGCCCTTGTCGAACTCGTTGTAGCCGGCCTCGAAGATGCCGCTGACGGTGAACCGCTTGAGCTGCGGTACGGCGCCCAGTGGCGTGCTGCGGAAATCGCTGGTGGTCATCACCACGCTGTCGCCGATGCCGACGCCGAGCCACAGCGCCAGCTCCTTGCCCAGCACGATGTTGAAGCTTCCGCGCTGGAGCGAGTCGAGCTTGCCCTGCACCATCTTGTCGGCAAGCACCGACACGTTGCGCTCCTGATCGGGCAACACCGCCCGAATCATCGCGGGCTGGTTGCGCGCACCCGACAGCAGCGCCTCCTTCTCGATGTAGGGAGCGGCACCGGCCACGCGTGCGTCGGCCACGGCCGTCTTGACTGCCTGCTGCCAGTCGGTCAGCGGTTCGCCATAGGCACTGACCGTGGCGTGTGCGGCCATCTGCAGCATGCGGTCGCGGATCTCGCGCTGGAAGCCGCTCATCACCGCCAGGGTGGTGATCAGCGCCGTGACGCCCAACGCGATGCCGGCGATGGACGCCAGGGAAATGAAGGAGATGAAGCCGTTGCGGCGCTTGGCCCGGAGGTAGCGCAGGCCGATGGCCACTGGGATGGGTTTGAACATATCGGGCTATGGTGCCATCGAAGGCGGCGGAAGCGCAGCGGCTTTGACCGGAGCGGCCAGCCTGAGTTCACGGCGCGACCGGGCCGGGAGGGTGTCGGGCCACCAGGCAAGGCGGCACGGGCGGCCGGCGCTGTCCACAAATCGCATGAAAGCCAGGGGCCCGCGCCACTCGACGCTGAGGCCGGTGATCGCCTGACCGCCCAGCGTGGCCGCGCCGTCGGCGCCGATCAGCAACCATTGCCTTGGCCGCAGGCACTCGCGGCGGGCGAGCCGCAACCCCTCCCCGACCGCCAGCAAGGCCAGCGGCAGCGACAGCGGCAAGGGCATCTCGGACCCGATCAGGGCCAAAGCGGCCAGTACGCCCAACAATGCGAGCGCCGCGGCAAGCAGCCGCGACGGGCGCCACTCAAGGAGGCAAGGAGCGGATGCGCGCGACGAGCGCGGCGAGGTCGGCATCGGTCGGCGCGTCGTTGCCCATGAACCAGTGCCAGAGCTTATCGTCCTCGGTTTCCAGCAGCCGTAGGAAAACGACGCGCTCGTCCTCGTCGGCCTGGCGCCAAGCGCGATCGAGGTAGCGCTCGAACAGCTGATCGAGTTCGCGCATGCCGCGCCGGCAGCGCCAGCGCAGGCGGCGTAGTTCGCGTTCGTCGGCTTCGTTCATTGCTTTGGCTTCCTGCTGCCCTCACCCCAACCCCTCTCCCGCACGCGGGAGAGGGGCTAAGGACGAACGGACAGACCATCGGATCATGCCCTTCTCCCGCATGCGGGAGAAGGTGCCGGCAGGCGGATGAGGGCCGCCCGATTGCAGAAAAAAGGGCGCACCCGCGTGCGCCCTTCCATCTTCACCCACCCCGCGCGTCGTCAGACGCGACGGGCCAGCATCAGCTTCTTGATCTCGCCGATCGCCTGCGCCGGGTTCAAGCCCTTCGGGCAGGTGCGCGCGCAGTTCATGATGGTGTGGCAGCGGTACAGCTTGAACGGGTCTTCCAGATCGTCCAGGCGCGCACCGGTGTCCTCGTCACGCGAGTCGATGATCCAGCGGTAGGCCTGCAGCAGGATCGCCGGGCCCAGATAACGGTCGCCGTTCCACCAGTAGCTCGGGCAACTGGTCGAGCAGCACGCGCACAGGATGCACTCGTACAGGCCGTCGAGCTTCTTGCGGTCCTGCGGCGACTGCAGGCGCTCGCGGTCGGACGGTGCCGGACTCTGCGTGCGCAGCCACGGCTTGATCGAAGCGTACTGGGCGTAGAAGTGGGTCATGTCCGGGACCAGATCCTTCACCACCGGCATGTGCGGCAGCGGATAGATCGGCACCTCGGCCTTGCCGCAATCGCCGATCGCCTTGGTGCACGCCAGCGTGTTGGTGCCGTCGATGTTCATCGCGCACGAACCGCAGATGCCTTCGCGGCAGGACCGGCGGAAGGTCAGCGTCGGGTCGATCTCGTTCTTGATCTTGATCAGCGCGTCCAGAACCATCGGGCCGCACGTCGCCATGTCCACCTCATAGGTGTCCACGCGCGGGTTCATGCCGTCGTCGGGGTTCCAGCGGTAGACCTTGAAGGTGCGCGGCTGCCTGGCGCCCGGTGACGCCCAGTGGCGGCCCTTCTGGATCTGCGAGTTCTTGGGTAGTGAGAATTCAGCCACGTTGCTCGCTCCGGATCAGTAGACGCGCTTCTTCGGCGGAACCACGGTCACGTCGTCGCTCAACGTGTACATGTGCACCGGGCGATAGTCGATGGCGGTTTCGCCGCTCTCAGTGACCGAGCACAGGGTGTGCTTCTGCCAGTGGGCGTCGTCGCGGTCCGGGAAGTCCTCGCGGGCGTGGGCGCCGCGCGATTCCTTGCGGTTCTCGGCCGAGACAATTGTCACCAGCGCCTGGTCGAGCAGGTTCGACAGCTCGTAGGTCTCGATCAGGTCCGAGTTCCAGATCAGCGAACGGTCGGCCACCTTGACGTCGCTGAAGGACGCGTGGATGTCGCGCATCTTGCGCACGCCTTCCGACAGTGTCTCGCCGGTGCGGAACACCGCGGCGTCGGCCTGCATCGTGCGCTGCATCTTGTCGCGGATGACCGCCGTCGGCGAGCCGCCGTTGGCGTTGCGCAGCTTGTCGAGCCTGCTCAAGGCCGAGTCGCAGGCATCGCCGGCGAGGCGGGCCTGCTTGCCGTCGGCCTTGACCGTCTCGGCGGCGCGGTTGGCGACGGCGCGACCGAACACGACCAGGTCGAGCAGCGAGTTCGAGCCCAGGCGGTTGGCGCCGTGCACCGACACGCAGGCCGCTTCGCCGATCGCGTACAGGCCCGGGACGACTTCGTCAGGGTTGCCGTTGCGCAGCTGCACCACTTCGCCGTGGTAGTTGGTCGGAATGCCGCCCATGTTGTAGTGCACGGTCGGAATCACCGGGATCGGCTGCTTCTCGACGTCGACGTTGGCGAAGATGCGCGCCGACTCGGCGATGCCCGGCAGCTTCTCGTGGATCACTTCCGGGCCGAGGTGAGTCAGGTCGAGCAGGATGTGGTCCTTGTGCTCGCCGACGCCGCGGCCTTCGCGGATTTCCATCGTCATCGCACGGCTGACCATGTCGCGCGGGGCGAGGTCCTTCACGCTCGGCGCGTAGCGCTCCATGAAGCGCTCGCCGTTACTGTTGCGCAGGATGCCGCCTTCGCCGCGGACGCCCTCGGTGATCAGGCAGCCGGCGCCGTAGATGCCGGTCGGGTGGAACTGCACGAACTCCATGTCCTGCAGCGCCAGGCCCGCGCGCAGCGCCATGCCACCACCGTCGCCGGTGCAGGTATGGGCCGAGGTCGCCGAGAAGTAGGCGCGGCCGTAGCCGCCGGTGGCCAGCACCGTGCCCTGCGCCTTGAACAGGTGCAGCGTGCCTTCGGCCATGTCCAGCGCAAGCACGCCGCGGCAGGCGCCGTCGGCGTCCATGATCAGGTCCAGCGCGAAGTACTCGATGAAGAACTGCGCGTCATGCGCCAGCGACTGCTGGTACAGCGTGTGCAGGATGGCGTGGCCGGTGCGGTCGGCGGCGGCGCAGGTGCGCTGCGCCGGCGGGCCTTCGCCGTAACGGGTGGTCATGCCGCCGAACGGGCGCTGGTAGATCTTGCCGTCGTCGGTACGCGAGAACGGAACGCCGTAATGCTCCAGCTCGATGATCGCCGGGATGGCTTCCTTGCACATGTACTCGATCGCGTCCTGGTCGCCCAGCCAGTCCGAGCCCTTGACGGTATCGAAGAAGTGGTAACGCCAGTCGTCCTCGCCCATGTTGGCCAGCGCCGCGGCGACACCGCCCTGCGCGGCCACGGTGTGCGAACGGGTCGGGAAGACCTTGGTGATGCAGGCGGTCTTCAGGCCCTTCTGGGCCAGGCCGAAGGTCGCGCGCAGACCGGCGCCACCGGCGCCGACGACGACCATGTCGAAGGTGTGTTCGTGGATCTTGTAAGCGGCGGCCATGTATCAGGCTCCCAGCGCGATGCGGATGACGGCGAGCACGCTGGCCAATGCCGCGAGAACGCAAACGAAAACGACCGCGAGCTGCGATGCCATCGCCAGGCCCGGGGTATGGACGTAATCCTCGATGATCACCTGCATGCCGAGCTTGGCGTGCCAGAACGAGGCGATCAGGAACGCCGACAGCAGCACCGCGTTACACGGGTGGCCGACGGTGGCGCGGACGCTGGCGTAATCGCCGCCGATCAGCGACAGGATCAGGCCGATCACGTAGATCGACAGGAACACCAGGGCAATCGCGGTGACGCGCTGGACGACGAAATGATGGGTACCGTCCTTGGCCGAGCCCAGGCCGCGCGCGGTCTTGAGCGGATTGCGCAGGCGGTTGTTGTCGGTGCTCATGCGCCACCCCGCTGGGCCATCATCGCAAGCAGCCAGATGATCACCGTCAGCACCAGGCTGCCGAAGACCGAGATCCAGCTGCTGCGCACGAACGCTTCGATGCGGTAGCCGAAGCCGGCGTCCTGCACCAGGTGGCGGATGCCGTTGAGCAGGTGGTAGGCCAGCGACCAGCTCCAGCCGAACAGGACCAGGAAGCCCAGCGGCGACCGCGCGCAGGCGGTGAAGGTGCTCCAGGATTCGGGACCGGCAGCCAGTGCCACCAGCGCCCACACAACGAGCAGGCTGCCCAGGGTCAGGACGATGCCTGTGCCACGGTGCAGGATCGAGGTCACCATCTGCACCTGCCAGCTGTAAATCTGCATGTGCGGTGACAGGGGGCGTTCGCGGACGCGTTGATCGTTAGCCATGGGCTATGGCGTTCTCTCGGCTGGGCGGCAGGAGCCGCGTGGCGGGGAAGCGTGGTGACGCGTCAGAAATCGATGCAGCGGCCGTTCTTTTCCCAGTCGCCGTAGCGGGTCGGTTCGGGGCCTTCGCGCCCGCCGTGCTCCTTTGGCCTGTTGGGATCCGTCAATGGCGCGGGCTGCGGAGTCGAATCTGCCTCGGGCGCTTCAACGGGTGGGGTTTGGCCTATCATCACGGCGCTGAATGTTAATTCCCGCCCCCCATGCATGACAACCCGCAGGCCGCAGACGGCCTCGCCTTCGCCCTGCCCGACCATCGCCTGATCGCGCTCAGCGGGCGTGATGCGGCCGCTTTCGCGCAGGCGCAGTTCATGAACGACGTCGCCCTGCTGGAGGCGCGACGTTGGCAGTGGAATGGCTGGTTGACGCCAAAAGGGCGCGTGGTTGCGCTGTTTGCCTTGCTGAAACTGTCCGATGAGACGCTTTGGCTGCTGCTGCCCGATGCCGATCCCACCGAGCTCGCCGCCGCACTGCAGCGCTTCGTGTTTCGCAGCAAGGTGAAGATCGAAGTTCGCCAGGATCTGCACGTCAGCGGCTCCTTTGCGGCTATCGCCGGTGCCGCACAAGGCTCCGCCCTTGGCGGTGACGACGGGGTCGAGACGGTCGAAATGGACCTGGGCGGCGAGGCCGGGCCGCGCAGCCTGCGCATTTCGGTCGGCGCCAGCGCCGCAGCCGATCCGCAGGCGCTTGCGCGCTGGCAGGCGTTCGACCTCGAACACGGCCTGCCACGCCTGCCCGCCTCCCAGGCCGGTCACTGGACACCGCAGCAGCTGTCTTTGGAACGCCTGCAGGCCTTCAGCGTGAAGAAGGGGTGTTATCCGGGCCAGGAGATCGTTGCGCGTACGCATTTCCTCGGCCAGGCCAAGCGGGGGCTGGCGTTGCTTGCTGGCGATGCCCCGCTGCTTATCGGAGCGGATGTGATGGCCGGCCCCGTGACGCTGGGGAAGCTCGTTGCGGGTGCCGACAGCGACGGCCGGCACGTCGCGCTGGCGGTGCTGCCGCTGGAACGTGAGGCGCGGGAAATGAGCGCAGGGGATGCCGTCCTGCGCGAAGTACCGCTGCGCGGTGGGCTCGGGCGCTAACGGCGCTACCCGAAGTTCGCCTGCTCCGTCGTCCCGGCGAACGCAGGGACCCAGACCCACAGCATCTCAGCCCACTCACCGTCATCCCGGCGAAAGCCGGGATCCAGGCCCTCAGCGCGTCAGCCCACTCACCGTCGTCCCGGCGAATGCCGGGATCCAGGCCCTCGGCGCGTCAGCCCACTCACCGTCGTCCCGGCGAATGCCGGGACCCAGGCCCGCAGCACATCAGCCCCGTCAACGTCATCCCGGCGAAAGCCGGGATCCACGTTGACGTTGCACGTGCGCTGTGACGCAAAGGCAACAGCAAGATGGATCCCGGCTTTCGCCGGGATGACGGTGACTGGGTTTGACCGGATGGTCGAATTGAAAGGGTGACGGCCTGGATCCCGGCGTCCGCCGGGATGACGGTAACAGTGACGGTGACGATGCTCGTACTGGCGACGGAAAAGGCGCTTGCGAACCTACACCTCGCGCCGCTGCTCCCGCCAATGCTCATGCCACGCCTGGAACATCAGCACGTTCCACAGGTGCGTGTGCCACTTGCGCTCGCCGTCGAGGAACTTGCGCCAGATCCCATGCACCACTGCGGCATCGAAATAGCCTTCTTCGCGCAGGCGCTGCTCGTCCAGCAGCGCCGAGGCCCATTCGCGCAGGTCGCCGCGCAGCCAGTCGCTGACCGGCGCGCCAAACCCGCGCTTGCCGCGGTCGACCATCTCATCGGGCAAATATCGTCGCAGCACCTGCTTGAGCAGGTATTTGTTGCCCTTGGCGTGGCGCTTGAACGCCAGCGGCAGCGACCAGGCGAACTCCGCCACGTGCCAGTCCAGCAGCGGCGCCCTCGCCTCCAGGCTCACCGCCATGCTGGTGCGGTCGACCTTGCACAGCAGGTCTTCGGGCAGGTAGACGCTGAAATCGGCCAGCATCATCGCGTCGGCGGCAGTGCCGGCGCCGTGCAGCGGATCGGGCTGGTCGTACAGCGTCGCCGGCAGCTTCGCGCCCGGCACCGCGCAGGCCGGATCGCGCCAGCGGGCGATGCGCTGGCGGTAGACGTCACCGATGCCGCACGCGCCCATTTCGGCCGCAAGTGCGGCAAAACCACCGGTGCGCGAGGATTCGCCATGACCGGTCGCCCTGCGCGCCATCGCCTTGCGCAGCGGCGACGGCACGCGCCGCTGCCAGCGCCAGTTGCGCAGTGCGCGCTCGTAGCGTTTGTAGCCAAAGAACAGCTCGTCGCCTCCGTCACCCGACAGGGCCACGGTCACGGCACTGCGCGCCAGGCGAGCGACCAGTGCGGTCGGCACCTGCGAGGCGTCGGCGAACGGTTCGTCGAACATCGCCGGAAGAGTCGGCACCACCGCCAGCGCATCGCTGCCGCTGACGTACAACTCGGTATGCGCGGTGTGCAGGTGCTCGGCGACCTCGCGCGCGAGGTGCGCCTCGTCGTGGTGCGAGCGCTCGAAGCCGATGGTGAACGTGCGCACCGGATGCCGGCTCTGCGCCTGCATCAGCGCGGTGACGATCGAGGAATCGGTGCCGCCCGACAGGAACACACCGACGGGAACGTCGGCCACCATGCGCAGGCCGACGGCCTCGCGCAGCAGTTCGTCGAGGCGGTTTTCCGCTTCGCGCTCGTCGCCCTTGAACGGCGCCCGCAGCGCCGCTTCCATGCGTTCGCGCGGATCCCAGTAACGGCGCTGGTCGCGCTGCGGATCGTGCGCGTCGGCACCGCCCGCCACCGCCGCCGCGTCGATGCGCAGCAGCGTGCCCGGCAGCAGCTTGAAGGTGCCTTCATGGATCGCGTGCGGCGCCGGGATGTAGTCCAGGCGCAACAGCAGCGCCAGCGCATCGCGGCTGACGCCGTTGTCAAAATCCGGGTGGCGCCACAGCGCCTTGAGCTCAGAGCCGAACACGAACGTATCGCCGGCCCAGCCGTAGTAAAGCGGCTTCTTGCCGACGCGGTCGCGAGCCAGCCACAGGCAGCGCTCCTGACGATCCCACAAGGCGATCGCGAACATGCCGTTGCAGCGGGAGATCGCGTCTTCCACGCCCCACTCCACCACTGCGGCCAGCAGCACTTCGGTATCGGAATGGCCTCGGAAGGAATGACCGCGCGCGACCAGCACCTCGCGCAGCTCGGCGAAGTTGTAGACCTCGCCGTTGTAGGCAATGACGAAGCGGTGGTCGCTCGACGCCATCGGCTGGTGGCCCAGGGGCGACAGGTCGAGGATGCTCAGGCGACGGTGCGCCAGCGCGATGCCGGTCTCCGCTTCCGTCCAGACGCCGCGATCATCGGGGCCGCGATGGACCAGCGCATCGCCCATCGCGCCGGCGAGCGTTGTCAGCCGCTCATCACTGGCGTCGGGGGTGGCGCGCAACAGTCCGGCGAGGCCACACATTCAGGCGAGCCGATCCGCTGCCGCGACGATGTCGTCCTCGCCCGGGATCACCAGGAATGCGGCGCCTGCTAGTGGGGTGTAGGTGTCGACGCCGACGACGCGCTGGAAGGGTCGTGCCCCGTAGCCACCCTCCGCGATCGCCGTCAGCACGCCCTCGCCCACGCCGGCACTGTGGCGGCCTTCGTCGACGATCAGCAGGCGCTTGGCGCCGCGTGCCTGCTCGCGAATGAACTCCTCGTTGAGCGGCACCAGCCAGCGCAGGTCGACCACGCGCGTCTTCCAGCCATGCTTGGCTTCGATGGTGCGCGCCGCACGCAGGCTCATCGGCACGCCGTTGCCGTAGCTGAAGATCACAAGGTCGTCATTGCCTTCGCCGTAAATGCGGCCTTCGCCGAGCGTCATCGCCTCGTCGGGCTTTGGATAGCTCGTCAGCCAGGCGCCGTCGCCGGCTTCGTACAGGTCCTTGGTCATGTACAGCGCGATCGGCTCGAGGAACACGCTGACGCGTCCGTCGACCTTCGCCAGCGCCGTCAACGTGCGCAGCATCGTCGCCGCGTCGTCACCGCGCGACGGGCAACCCACCACCAGGCCCGGGATGTCGCGCAGCGCCGTGATCGAGTTGTCGTTGTGGAAGTGGCCGCCGAAGCCGCGCTGGTAGCCCAGGCCGGCAATGCGCACGACCATCGGGTTGGCGTACTGGTTGTTGCTGAAGAACTGCAGGCTCGCCGCCTCGCCGCGGATCTGGTCGCAGGCGTTGTGGAAGTACGCCAGGTACTGGATCTCCGGGATCGGCAGCATGCCGACGTTGGCGAAGCCCTGGGCCATGCCCAGGATCATCGTCTCGTCGAGCAGCGTGTTGAACACGCGGCGCGGGCCGAAGGCCTTCTGCAGGCCCTTGGTGACCGTATAGACGCCGCCCTTCTGCGCCACGTCCTCGCCGAACAGCAGCGTCTCGGGGTACTTGGCGAAGATGTCGTGCAGGGCGTTGTTGATCTGGATCGCCAGGTGCCGCGGCGGCTGGTTCTCCGGCAGCCTGGCCTCGCTGCCGAACACTTCCAGGCGGCGCGGGCCGTAATCGGCGCGCTTGGCTTCGACGGCGACCTTGGCCGGCGTATACGGCGCCAGCGGCGCGATCACTTCGGCCAGATTGTCGAGCTTGGGCCGACGGTCGGCCTCGTCGGCAGCGGCGAAGCACTTCTTGCGCGTCTGCTCGTACAGGTCGAGCACTTCGTCCTTCGACATCAGGCCGGACTCCAGCGCGATGGCGGCGGAGCGCAGCAGCGGATCGGTGGCCTCGACCGCACACAGCTCCTCGATCGAACGCCATTCGATCTCGAAGTCGGTGCCGGCGTGGCCCATGATGCGGGTCGTCTTCAGGTGCAGGAAGGTCGGACGGCGCGTGCTGCGGCAATGCTCGACGGCGCGCTGCACGTCGCCATAACCGGCGGCCAGGTCGAGGCCGTCGGCAGTGAAGTAGTCCAGCCCGTCCATGTTGCGGAAGCGGTTGCCGATCCAGCCACCCGGGGTCTTCACCGAGATGCCGATGCCGTTGTCCTCGCAGACGAACAGCACCGGCGCCGGCAGCTTCTGGTAGGCGGTCCAGGCGGCTGCGTTGAACGCGGTCTGCGCGGTGGCGTGATTGGCCGACGCGTCGCCGAAGGAGCAGATCGTGATGCTGTCGTCCGGAATCGGCAGCGCGTGACCCAGGCGCTTGCCGGCTTCGATCGCGACCGCCGTGCCCAGCGCCTTGGGCAAGTGCGAGGCGATGGTCGAGGTCTGCGGCAACACCCACAACGGCTTGCTGCCCCATACCTTGTGGCGGCCACCGCTGGCCGGATCGTCCTTGCTGGCGGCGAACGACAGCGCCGAATCCATCACCGGGTCCATGCCGGGCAGCTTGCGGAAGCGCTCGGCCATGAAGCCACCGGAGCGGTAATGCAGGAACGCCGGATCGGTATGGCGCGTCAGGCGCGCCACCATCGCATTGCCTTCGTGGCCGCTGGAACCGATCGTGTAGAAGACCTTGTTCTGCACGCGCAGCACGCGTGCCATCAGGTCGAGATGGCGACTGACCAGCTGCGACTCGAACAACTCGCGGAATCCGCGCGCGTCGAGCGCGCTGCCGTCGAGGATCGCCTCGCCCGCGGCCGGGCGGGCTTCGGCGTGGCCATTCCAGGCTTTGACGAACTCGCTGAAGTTGACGTCGCAGATCTCGGCCCGGTTCAGGCCTTTCATGCGTGCGGGGATCGGGTTGGGCTGTGCGGACATTTTTGCTGGTTCTCGGATGTCGTCCCGCGCTGGGCGCAGGACCTGGTATGGCTTTGCTAGGAGTTGGCGCTGCGAAGTCAGTCCGGCAGCGCCAGGCGCGAGGCGACCTCGACCGGCGGCGACGGCATGGCGACGAAGCCCGGCGTCTTCATCACGCGCGCCAGCCATTCGCGAATCTGCGGATAGCGCGAGACGTCGAAGCCGCCTTCGTCGGCGACGACGGTGTAGGCGAACAGGGCGATGTCGGCGATGCCGTAGGCGTCACCGCTGAACCACTCGTGCTGGGCGGCCAAGTGCTGCTCCATTACGGCCAATGCCTGATGACCGCGCTCGCGCAACTGCGCCAGCGTGGCGCGACGCGGCGAGTCGAGCGTAGTCCAGCCGCGGATGAAGCGGGCGACGGCGATATACGGTTCATGGCTGTACTGCTCGAAGAACATCCAGCTCAGCACCTGAGCACGCTGCCAGGCATCGCCCGCCCAGAACGGCGTGCCCTCGGCCAGCCAGCACAGGATCGCGTTGGACTCGGTGAGGATGCGGCCGTCCTCGAGCTCGACCATCGGCACCTTGCCGTTGGGATTCTTGCCCAGGTATTCCGGCGTGCGGGTCTCGCCGCAGGTGCTGTCGATCTCGACCCACTTGTACTCGCGACCGAGCTGGGCCAGCAGCAGCTTCAGCTTGTGGCAATTGCCGGAACAGGAATAGCCATAGACGGTGATCATGTGCGCTCCTCGCGTGTGCGCCGGGCGAGCCACTGCTCGCGCGACTGTCCCCAGATTTCGATCTCGTTGCTGTCGAATGGCACCGGCAGGCGGCCCATGCGCAGGTAGCGCGAGCCGAGCTTGGCAGCAACGGCCTTGGAATTGGCGTTTTGCGGATCGATGGTGTGGATCACCTCGCTCCAGCCCAGGTGATCGATGGCCCAGTCGATCGAGACCGTTGCCGCCTCGGGGCCGAAGCCCCTGCCCCAATGCTTGCGGGCGATGCTCCAGCCGACCTCGGTGCCGGGCCAGCCTTCCGGCTGCCACGGCCCGACGCGCCCTACCCACTCGCCGCTGGCCTTCTCGATCACCGAGAACATGGCAAAACCCTTGAGGTGCCAGACGCCGATCATCGCCGCGAAGCTGCGCCACGCCATCGGCCGCGCTTCGGCGCCGCCGATGTAGCGCGTGGCCTCCTCGTCGGCGCGGAATGCCGCCCACGCCTCGAAATCGCCCGCCTGCGGCGGACGCAGGAGCAGGCGCGGGGTTTCGAGTTGGATGTCGAAGACAGACACGTGGACCTCTCCGACAGCATCTGAGCCGTCATCCCCGCGAAGGCGGGGACCCAGTGACTTCGCGCTGCCTGTCAAAGACGCTGGGTTCCCGCCATCGCGGGAATGACGGGTGACCGGCTCAGAACGCGCTGATGCCCGTCAGCTCGCGTCCGATCACCAGCTGGTGCACGGTTTCGGTGCCTTCATAGGTGATCACCGACTCCAGGTTGAGCGCATGGCGGATCGCCGCATGCTCGGTGGTGATGCCGGCGCCGCCGAGCAGGTCGCGGCACTCGCGCGCGATGTCGATGGCCATGCGGCAGTTGTTCCACTTCGCCAACGACACCTGTGCCGGCTGCATGGTACCGGCGTCCTTGAGGCGACCGAGCTGCACCACCAGCAACTGCGCCAGGGTGATGCGTCGCGCCATCTCGGCCATCTTGATCTGCGCGCTCTGCGTTGCCGCCACCGGGCGGTCGAACAGGATGCGTTCCTTGGTGTAGTTCAGCACTTCGTCGAGGCAGGCAATGGCCGCGCCGATCGGGCCCCAGGTGATGCCGTAACGGGCCTGCGTCAGGCAGCCCAGCGGGCCCTTCAGGCCCTTCACGTTGGGCAGGCGGTTGCTGTCGGGCACGCGCACGTTGTCGAAGAACAGCGAGCTGGTCACCGACGCGCGCAGGCTCATCTTGTGCTTGATTTCCTGCGCGGCGAAACCGGGCATGCCCTTCTCGACGATGAAGCCCTGGATGCCCTCGTCGGTCTGCGCCCAGACGATCGCGATGTCGGCGACGTTGCCGTTGGTGATCCACATCTTCGAGCCGTTGAGGACCCAGTCGCCGCCATCGCGCTTGGCGTGGGTCTTCATGTTGGCCGGATCGGAACCACCGTGCGGCTCGGTCAGGCCGAAGCAGCCGATGACCTTGCCCGCGGCCATGTCCGGCAGCCAGCGCAGGCGCTGCTCTTCCGAACCGTAGGCGTAGATGGGATACATGCACAGCGAAGACTGCACGCTGACGAAGCTGCGGATGCCGCTGTCGCCGCGCTCGAGCTCCTGGCAGATCAAGCCGTAGCTGACCGCATTGAGGCCGGCGCAACCGTACTTCTCCGGCAGCGACGATCCGAGCAGGCCCAGTTCGGCGATTTCACCCACCAGCTCCTTGGGAAAACGGGCCTGGTCGAACGCATCGCCGATGATCGGGATCACGCGCTCGTTGGTGAAACGCGCCACCGTGTCCTGTACGGCGCGCTCCTCTTCAGTGAGCAGGGAGCGGACGTCGTAAAGATCGTACGGGTGCAGGGCCATGGCGCGCTCGACTGTGGAAAGACGGCCATTGTAATGGCCGACGCTGGCGCGGGTAGCCCTGTATACCCCGCTTTTCGAGGCATTCGCGCAGGTGAACACGCCACCTCATGCGCTTCGGTTGCCCCCCCCCTACGAATTGACGAAGAGCATGGCCAACTTCGCCGAAGCGACGGTCTGGGGCGTGGCATCCCACACTCTCCGTCACCGCGCCACCCACCGTCTCCGCCCCGCTCACCGTCTCCACTCCGCTCACCGTCATCCCGGCGAACGCCGGGATCCAGGCCCGCAGCCTTCCCGCCCTGCCACCGTCATCCCTGCGAATGCAGGGACCCATTTGCCCTTGCCGCTACCTCGAAGTCGCTGGGTTCCCGCCTTCGCGGGAATGACGAGGTAAGGGCGGGAATGACGAGGTAAGGGCGGAAATGACGGGATAAGGGCGAATGACGGGGTAAGGGCATGTGAGGCGACGGCATGACGGACACAAAAAAGGGGCCGGATCGCTCCGGCCCCTCGGGTATTGCGCAGTGATCGCGAACGATCAGCCCTGGGTCGAACCCGTCGAAGCCGAAGCGGTCTGGGTCACGACCTGGCCGTCGATCACCGGCAGGCGGTTGTTGACCGGACGCTCGTCCATGCGGATGGTCTGCTCGGCGCCGTCGTAACGGTAGGTCACGTCGTAACCGACCACCTTGTCCTCTTCACCCAGCAGGATCTTGTTGCCCGGCTTGCTGTCAGTGCGCATCGAACCGGTGGTGCCGTCCGGATTGCGGTAGGTCACGTTGTAACCGACCACGCGCGAGGACTGCGACGTCGAGGAAGTGGTGTGGCACTGGCGCTCGGTGCGGCTGGTGACCTTGCCGCCGACATGGCGCTTGTCAACCGTGTTGCCGATGAAGCCACCGGCGACCGCGCCTGCGGCCGTCGCGGCCTTGCGGCCGTTGCCGCTGCCGATCTGGTTGCCGACCAGGCCGCCGATCACGGCGCCAGCGACGGTGCCGCCAACGTTGCCGTCACGCTCCGGAGCGCGCTCCTGCACGACCACGTCCTCGCAGACCTCACGCGGGGTCGAGGTGGTGCTGGTCTCGCGCACGGCATCGGTGCCGATCACGGTGGCGTACAGCTTTTCCTTCTCGTTGATCGGCTTGACGTTGAGGACGTCGGCGTACTCGACCTTGCCCGACTGGATCGAACCGTCGGCCGCCATGTCGCCGTCCTGGCCAACCGGCTGGCCGCTGGCATCAACCTGGGCCTGTGCGTTGTCGTTGCCACGGAAGCTGTTGAAGGCCGCAACTGCTACGCCGCCGACCAGCAGCGAAGCCAGGGCGACTGCGAGGATGTTCTTGTTCATTTGAGGCCTCTGCTGCGGGTTTTGGCCCGCGGGTTGGTGGATGGCGCCATTCGAACACTGCGATCCTGAACGGCTGCCGATTTTTTAACATCAAGCTGTCGCAACTGTGAACCTGGTTGGGCCGCGTGTTAGCGTCATTGCGACCGCCGTCATACTCCGAATGCCATGGCCAACCCACTGACTGTCCCCCTGCTGAGCTTCCTGGGCAAGCTGAGCTTCCCGCGCCTGTTCGTGCTGACCGCCGCCCTGTTCCTGGTCGACCTGGTCGTGCCCGACTTCGTGCCCCTGGCCGACGAGCTCCTGCTGGGCCTGGGCACCCTGCTGCTGGCCAGCTGGAAGAAGCGCAAGGACCCGAGCCTGCCGCCCGCGCCCCGCGCCCCCCGCTGAACCCGGACCGCCCGCCCCCCCGTGCACCCGCTGGTCGACAGCCACTGCCACCTGGACGCGGCCGAGTTCGACGACGACCGTGACCAGGTGATCGTGCGCGCCCGCGCGGCCGGCGTCACCCGCCAGGTCGTGCCGGCGGTGGACGCCGCCGGCTGGCCGAAGCTGCGCGACGCATGTCCGCCGGGCAGCGGCCTGCATCCGGCCTATGGCCTGCATCCGATGTATCTGTCGCAGCACCGCGACGAGCACCTGCCGCTGCTGCGCGCGTGGATCGACCGCGAGCGTCCGCTCGCGGTCGGCGAATGCGGCCTGGACTACTTCGTGGAAGGTCTCGACGCGGAAAGGCAGATGTACTTTTTCGAAGGCCAGCTGCGGCTGGCGCGCGAGTTCGACCTGCCGGTCATCGTGCACGCTCGCCGCGCCGTCGATGCGGTGATTGCCGCCATTCGCCGCGTCGGCGGACTGCGCGGCGTCGTCCACAGCTACTCGGGCAGCGAAGAGCAGGCGCGGCAACTGTGGAACGCCGGTTTCATGCTCGGGCTCGGCGGCCCGGTGACCTACGATCGCGCCAATCGCCTGCGCAGGCTCGCGGCGACGATGCCGATCGAGCACCTGCTGTTGGAAACCGATGCGCCCGACCAGCCCGATGCAGGCATCCGCGGGCAGCGCAACGAGCCGGCGCGCCTGGCCGAAGTGGCGCGCGTCATCGCCATGCTGCGTGGCATCGAGCCGGAGGAACTTGCGCGGGCGACGACGGCGAACGCGCAGCGTCTGTTCGCCCTGCCGTTGTAGGAGCGAGCTTGCTCGCGATCCGCCCGTCAGCAGCTGATGCGCCCGATCGCGAGCAAGCTCGCTCCTACCGCTTGAGCAGCAACTCCAGCGCGCGACCAACCGCCGCGAATGCGAACGTGCCGGTGATGTGCGTGGCCGCGCCCAGTCCGGCGCCGCAGTCCAGCTTCAGCGCCGCGTCACCGCTCACCTGCGGACGCACGCCGCAGACACTGCCGTCCGGCTGCGGGTACTTGACGTTCTCCAGCGAGTAGATCGCCGAGATGCCGAAGTAGCGATCGGTGTTCTTCGGGAAGTTGAACTCGCTGCGCAGCTTCCTGCGCACCAGCGCCAGCATCGCATCGTGCTCGGTGCGGGACAGGTCGCGCACGCGCACCAGCGTTGCGTCGGTGCGTCCGCCGGCCGAACCCACCACGATCAGCGGCAACTTGCGGCGCCGGCACCATGCGGCCATCTCTACCTTGGTGCGGAAGCTGTCGCAGGCGTCGACCACCAGGTCGAATCCGCGGTCGAGCATCTCCGTCAGGTTGGACGGCGTGACGAAACTGGCCACCGCCTCGACCGTGATCTGCGGGTTGATCGCCCGGCAGCGTTCGGCCATCGACTCGACCTTGGCGCGGCCGTACTGGCCGGCCAGGGCTGGCAGCTGGCGGTTGGTGTTGGACACGCACAGGTCGTCGGCGTCGATCAGGGTCAAGTGGCCGATGCCGGTACGTGCCAGCGCTTCGACCACCCACGAGCCGACGCCACCCATGCCGACGACGGCAACGCGGCAGGTGGACAGGCGGGAAACGGTTCCGACGCCGTAAAGGCGGTCGACCCCGGCAAAGCGTTCGAGCCAGGCCGGGGCCAGGGGGGTGGTGGTCATTGCGACATTGTAAGGGTCCGCCGGCCGCAGACGGGCACGGCGTGCGTGATATGGTTCGGCGCAAACTGCAAGGAGAGCCCCGGCAATGAGCACCCCACCGCCCAGCAGCGTCAAGCCAGGCAACAACGCGACGAAGTTCCTGTTCCTGTTCCTGATCGGCCTGGTCATCGGCGTGATCGCGACGGTGATGGCGCTGCGCGCGATCGATGCACGCAGGAACAAGTTCCCCGGCGGCGTGATGCAGGTGCAGCAGTGGCACCTGGGCCAGCTCAAGCAAAAGGTCGAGCAGAACCGCTGCGCCGCGACCGACGTCCTGCCTCATATCAAGGCCCTGCGCACCACCACAGACGATCTGGAAGCCGCCTTTCCCGACCTCGCCGACGACAAACGCTTTGCCGAGCACGCCAGCCGAATCCGCGGCAAGCTCGACGCTGCCCTCGCCAGCCCGCCGCTCAACTGCGCCGGTGTCGGCACCGTCAACACCGGGATCGGCGAAGCCTGCAAGGCCTGCCATCAGGATTTCCGCGGCTGAGCCCTGGCGCCGGCTGGCGGGAGCGGCGTCGTCACGCCGTCACCAGCAAACTGGCTACTTCCCCAACAGACAGCCACGAACCGGCGCGTGTTGATCGCCGGTTCACCTCGCGACCGCTAGCGTCGATGCGTGGCGCGCCGCCGTAGTGCGGCCAGCGCCATTCCATCCACACAGGAGTCGCGCATGAGTTCCCAGAATCTCCGCCTGCTTGGTGTTGCCGCCGCTGCCATGGTCGCACTGGCCGGCTGTGCCACGTCTCCGTCCCCCGGCTACAGCAGCGCGCCGGCACCGTCCTACGGTGGCAGCAGCGCAACCTGCTACGACTGCGGCACCGTGACCCGGATCGAGCAGGTCGCAACCGGCAGCACCGCGCCCAGCGCCACCGGCGCCATCCTTGGCGGCATCGTCGGCGCCGTCGCCGGCCATGAGATCTCCTCTCATACCGGCGGCAGCAAGGGCAACCAGAATGTTGCCGCCGCTGCCGGCGCAGTCGGCGGCGCCGTCGCCGGCAACGCAATCCAGAAGAACACCGGCAGCCCGGCTTATAACGTTTATGTGCGTCTGAACGATGGTCGCACCACCGTGGTCACGCAGAAGGACCTAGACGGCATTCGCGAAGGCTCGTATGTCCGCGTGAATAACGGTCGCGCCTGGGCGCAGTAACTAATCCAGGAAACAAATGGGAGCGGTAACAACGATGACCGGGAATGTTTGGTAACTTCGCCAATGCACCGGCGCCGGCGCATCCCGCGCCCGCCGCAGAAAGAAAAAACCCGGCCAAGGCCGGGTTTTTTCCTTTACCGGGCGCCGCAGGCGGCGCGCCAGTGACTTCCGTCGTCGGCCGCGATCAGAGCGGCTGGACGGCGTCGGCCTGCAGGCCCTTCTGGCCCTGGACGACGGTGAAGGAGACCTTCTGGCCTTCCTTCAGGCTCTTGAAGCCCTGCGACTGGATGGCGCGGAAGTGCACGAACACGTCCTCACCATTTTCGCGGCTGATGAAGCCAAAGCCCTTGGCATCGTTGAACCACTTGACGGTACCGGTTTCACGGTTCGACATATTTACTTACTCCTTGGAACGTTTGGTTGATAACGCGGCGGTAGGCTGCGTGCTGGTTGCAAGGAGGAAGCGAGGTGCAACGATGTAGCGGATCGATGGATCAACCGCATCGGGGCCACGATTCACGGTGACCCTGGCAAACACAGCGCCCGCAAAGTACCCCGCGCCGGGTGAAAATGCAATCTGGGCAAAGTCATGGTCCGACAGGGGGTAATTGGTATGGAATTGCAGGGAATTTACTATGTAATCGCGGGCATTCTGATGCTGGTCGGGATAGCCGGAACGGTATTGCCTGCCCTGCCCGGCCTGCCCCTGGTATTCGCCGGCATGCTGCTGGCGGCGTGGGCCGGGGATTTCCGCGAGGTTGGCTGGGTGCCGCTGGTGATATTGGGCCTGCTGACCGTGCTGTCGCTGGGCATCGATCTGCTGGCCACATCGATCGGCGCCAAGCGCGTCGGCGCCAGCAGACTGGCCGTCGTCGGGGCGGTACTGGGCACCTTCGCCGGGCTGTTCTTCGGACCGGTCGGACTGTTCGCCGGGCCGTTCGTCGGCGCCCTCGGTGGCGAGCTGATCCATGGCCGCGAAGTGCGCAAGGCCGCCAAGGTCGGCTTCGGTACCTGGCTCGGCATCGTCTTCGGCGTGGTGCTCAAGCTGGGCCTGGCGTTCGCCATGCTCGGCCTGTTCGCCTTCGCCTGGTTCTTCTGAGGTTCCGCCGCCGGCACCGTCCGCCCCCGCTCCGGACAAGTCCCGTTAACTGCCGTGGCCTTGCCTCGGGCCACACTTCCCATCAGTGACATCACCGCATCGAGCCCCCCGCATGCCGCCAGTTCGCAATCCACACCCTTACCGGCACCCTTCATGGCTGTTGATCGCCGCCGCGATGCCATTGCTTGCACAGGCGCAAGCACCCGCCGATCCGGCCACACCCGAGGCCTGCGTCTCCATCAACGTCGATGCCGAACGCCTGGCCTGCTACGACGCCGTGCACGGCCGCCGCGCGCGCGACACACGTGGCGCCGACATCGCCGCCAAGGAAGCCAAGGCGATCCAGAAGAACCTCGAAATTGCCGAGGAGGTCGTGCCCGACGCGGCAGCGACCGTGCCCGAACAACCCCGGGCCGGCAACGACCTGTACCCGATGGAAGACCCGCTGCACAGCGCCATCGCCAATGCCGGCAAGGGTTCGCTGCTCGACAGCCGCTGGGAGCTGGCACGCGACTCCAAGCTGGGCGTCTTCAACTTCCGCGCCTACAAACCGGTCTACCTGCTGCCCGCGTTCTGGAGCACCGACGCCAACCAGACGCCGCATTCGCCCAATCCCAACAACACCGTGCCGGGCCCGATTCCGGTCGACGCGCTTGAGGCCAAGTTCCAGCTCAGTTTCAAGACCAAGGCCTGGGAGAACATCTTCGGCGACAACGGCGACCTGTGGATGGCCTATACCCAGTCCTCGCACTGGCAGGTCTACAGCGCCGAAACGTCGCGACCGTTCCGTGAGACCAATTACGAACCGGAGGTCATGCTGACCTTCCGCAACAATTACCAGATCGGCGGCTGGAACGGCCGCCTCGCCGGGATCGGCATCAACCACCAGTCCAATGGCCGCGCCGATCCGCTGTCGCGCAGCTGGAACCGCGTGGTCGGCATGATCGGCCTGGATCGCGAGAACTGGGCGTTGACCATCCGCCCGTGGTGGCGCGTGCCGGAGAGCGAAAGCGACGACAACAATTCCGACATCGAGGATTTCGTCGGCCGCGGCGACGCCACGCTGGTGTATGTGCGCAATGGCCACCAGTTCTCGGTGATGGGACGGCATTCGCTGCGCGGCGGCGACCGCTCGCACGGCGCGGTGCAGCTCGACTGGGGTTTTCCGATCAGCAACAGTCTGCGCGGACACGTCCAGGTGTTCGACGGTTATGGCGAAAGCCTGATCGACTACAACCACCGCGCGACCTATATCGGCCTGGGTATCTCGCTGCTGGAGTGGTACTGACCTGACGACCCGGTCGCAGTCCGTGCGACCGGCACTTGCGATCATGGCGTCCGACTTCCGCAGGAGTTTCAATGGCAGGAGACGTCACGATGAAAATGCGCCGCATCCTTTCGCTCGATGGTGGCGGCATCCGTGGCCTGGTCAGCTGCGTCTGGCTGGCCGGCGTCGAAGATGCCCTCGCCCAGGCCGGGAAATCCGGCGGACTGCTTGGCAACTTCGACCTGATTGCCGGCAGTTCGACCGGCGCGCTGATCGCATGTGGCCTGGCCATCGGCCTTCCGCCACAGCAGATGGCCGAGCTGTACCGGCAACAGCGGCACCTGATCTTTCCCGGCATGGCACAGCGGTTGTGGTCGCGGGCCGGGCGCGCGTTTACCCAGGGCGTATCGGCCCCCCGCTATGACGCCAAGGGCCTGGAGAAGGTGCTGAAGAAGGTCTTCGGCACGACCACGCTGGGCCAGGCGAAGAAGCCGTTGCTGGTGACCAGCTACGACACGATTTCGCGCACGCCGATCGTGTTCAAGAGCTTCAAGCCCGAACACGCGGACCTGCCGATGTGGTCTGTGTGCCGGGCTTCGAGCGCGGCGCCGACCTATTTCCCGGCCCATCCCATGGTGGTCGAAGGACGCAGGCGGTCGATGATCGACGGCGGCGTGGTTGCCAACAATCCGACCGCCTGCGCGATCGCCGAAGCCCTGCGCAAGGATGCCCGTGTCGACGGCGCCCAGGACCTGGTGGTGCTGTCGGTCGGCAGCGGCGAGCGCAACCGCCCGATCGACCTCAAGTCGGCGCAGGAATGGGGTGCGCTGGAATGGGCCATCCCGATCATCGACGTGCTGTTCGACGGCAACACCGACGCGGTCGACTACATCGCCCGACACCTGGTCGGCGATGGTTACTTCCGCCTGCAGGCGGAGCTGGTGACGGGACTGGATGACCTCGATGACGTCAGTGCGACCAATGTCGCGGCGCTGGAGGCGATGGCGCAGGCGTATCTGTTGCAGGCCGATACGCGCAGGAAGCTGGTGGCGCTGGTGGGGCGGTTGTAGCAGGTCTCCTACAACCCATTCCTCCACTCACGTCATCCCGGCGCACGCCGGGATCCAGGCCCGCACCGCATCCACCCACTCACGTCATCCCGGCGAAAGCCGGGATCCATTTTGCGGTTGCTCGTCATTCGCGTGCAGTGGGAGTCCGGCTACGTCGGATCTCGAGCAAAGAGCAAGAGCAAATGGGTCCCGGCTTTCGCCGGGACGACGGTGAGGGGACTGATGCGCTGTGGGCCTGGGTCCCGGCTTTCGCCGGGACGACGGTGAGGGGACTGATGCGCTGCGGGCCTGGGTCCCGGCTTTCGCCGGGACGACGGTGAGGCTTACTCCACCACCACCGGGATCTTGCCGATCTTCGCCTGCCATTCGCGCGGGCCGGTCTTGTGCACCGATTCGCCGGTGGAATCGACCGCCACCGTCACCGGCATGTCCTCCACCTGGAACTCGTAGATCGCTTCCATGCCCAGGTCAGCGAAGCCGACCACGCGCGCGGCCTTGATCGCCTTCGACACCAGGTAGGCAGCGCCGCCGACGGCCATCAGGTAGGCCGAGCCGTGCTTGCGGATCGCCTCGATCGCGGCCGGGCCGCGCTCGGCCTTGCCGACCATGCCGAGCAGGCCGGTCTGGCTGAGCACCTGCTCGGTGAACTTGTCCATGCGCGTGGCCGTGGTCGGGCCGGCCGGGCCCACCACTTCGTCGCGCACCGGATCGACCGGGCCGACGTAGTAGATGAAGCGCCCCTTGAGGTCGACCGGCAGCGGTTCGCCCTTGTTGAGCATGTCGACCATGCGCTTGTGCGCGGCATCGCGACCGGTCAGCAGCTTGCCGTTGAGCAGCAGCACCTCGCCCGGCTTCCAGCTGGCCACGTCTTCGCGGGTGAGCGTGTCGAGATTGACGCGGCGGCCCTTGGACGCGTCGTAGGTCAGCTGCGGCCAGTCGGCCAGCGACGGCGGGTCGAGCATCACCGGGCCGCTGCCGTCGAGGGTGAAATGGGCGTGGCGCGTGGCCGCGCAATTCGGGATCAGCGCCACCGGCAGGTTGGCCGCGTGGGTCGGGTAATCCTTGACCTTGATGTCGAGCACCGTGGTCAGGCCGCCCAGGCCCTGCGCGCCGATGCCGAGCGCGTTGACCTTCTCGAACAGCTCCAGGCGCAGCTCTTCAGCGCGATTGGACGCACCGCGCTGCTGCAGCTCGGTGATGTCGATCGGCTCCATCAGCGCTTCCTTGGCCAGCAGCATCGCCTTCTCTGCGGTGCCGCCGATGCCGATGCCGAGCATGCCCGGCGGGCACCAGCCCGCGCCCATCGTCGGCACGGTCTTGAGCACCCAGTCGACGATCGAGTCGGACGGGTTGAGCATCGCGAACTTCGACTTGGCTTCCGAACCGCCGCCCTTGGCCGCGACGATCACCTCGACCGTATTGCCCGGCACGACCTTGACGTTGACCACGCCGGGCGTGTTGTCCTTGGTGTTGGTGCGCTTGCCGGCAGGGTCCGCCAGCACCGAGGCGCGCAGCTTGTTGTCAGGGTGGTTGTAGGCGCGGCGCACGCCTTCGTGGACCATGTCCTCCACGCCCATCGTGGCGTCGTCCCAGCGCACGTTCATGCCGATCTCGAGGAACACGGTGACGATGCCGGTGTCCTGGCAGATCGGGCGGTGACCCTCGGCGCACATGCGCGAGTTGATCAGGATCTGGGCGATGGCATCGCGCGCGGCCGGCGACTGCTCGCGCTCGTAGGCGGCGGCGAGGTTCTTGATGTAGTCGACCGGGTGGTAGTAGCTGATGTACTGCAGGGCATCGGCGACCGACTGGATCAGGTCTTCCTGGCAGATAGAGACCGGCGTGGCCGGGTCGAGCTGGGACTTCTGGCTTGCGGCGTTGCTCACGGCGGGCTTCGAGGCTGGCGATGGGGGCAAATATTTTAGCCCTGAACTGACTGCGGGTCCGGTGCCAACGGGGCAATCCGGGCCTTCACATTTCACGCACAGTCCACGATGGAACGTTACAGAAACTAAACACCTACGCGGCCGGCCCCTGCCTGCCGCCAGCCTGAGGGGGTTCCCATGTCGTCTTCGCAACGCCGTAGCGGGGCTGTCGGCCGCCTGCTGATGCCCGCTGTCCTCCTCTCGGCCGTTTCGTTTCCTGCCCTGGCGGTCGAGCCCCTGGATACCTTCAGCATCCGCGTCGCCGGCTACATCAGCAAATTCGACACCCAGGTCCGCGCCGACGGTGAGACCCTGCGGGGCACCAACGTGGATCTCGAGCGCGACCTCGGCCTGGACGGCGACAGCACCATCGGCCTGATCGCCGCGTCGTGGCGACCGTTCGAGAATCACGAGTTCGGCGTCGCCTACTACCAGGACAGCTTCAACACGACGCGCACGCTCAGCCGCGACATCAGTTTCGACGGCGCGGTCTATCCGGCCAGCGCCACCGTGCGCAGCGAGTACAACCTCGATGCCTACGAACTCAACTACAACTGGTGGGTCGCCAACAACGACACCTGGGCGCTTGGACCGCGCCTGGGACTGGTCTGGTACAAGCTCGAACTGGACTTGCGCCTGGAGCTGGATGCAGACGGCAACCAGGGCAGTGCGGATTTCGATCGCCAGGTCTCCGCCGACGTGCCTGCCCCGTCGATCGGCGCAAGTTGGCGCTGGACCCCGGCCGAGGACTGGCGCATCTATGCCGAAGCCGGCTACTTCACCGCGAAGATCAACGATATCGATGCCGACGTCACCTTCGCCCGCGGTGGTGTGGAGTGGTTCCCGTGGGAGAGCTTCGGCTTCATGCTCGACTACACCTTCAACAACATCGATGCCGATGCCGAAGCCAGCCGCTTCGACGGCCGGCTCGAGTTCGAGGACAGCGGCATCCGCCTGGGTGGCGTCTACCGCTTCTGAGTGCATTGGCGCAGGAGCCGGCGCTCCCGGCTCCTGAGCGGATACTGCGCCAGGGCACCGCGTGAAGATCGCCACGTTCAACGTCAACGGCGTCAACACCCGTCTGGATTGCCTGCTGTCGTGGTTGCGCGAGGCGGTGCCGGACGTGGCCTGCCTGCAGGAGCTCAAGGCCGCGCCCGAACAGCTCCCGCGCAAGGCCATCGCCGACGCCGGCTACAGCGCGATCTGGCATGGCCAGAAAGCGTGGAACGGCGTGGCCATCCTGGCCCGCGACAGCGACCCGGTCGAGATCCGGCGCGGATTGCCCGACGACCCGGACGACAGCCAAAGTAGATACCTCGAAGCCGCGGTGGAAGGCATCGTGGTCGCCTGCCTGTACCTGCCCAACGGCAATCCCCAGCCGGGGCCGAAGTTCGACTACAAGCTGGCCTGGTTCGACCGCCTGATCGAGCGCGCGAAGCAACTGCACGACAGCGGACAACCGGTCGTCCTCGCCGGCGACTTCAATGTCGTGCCGACCGACGAAGACATCTACAACCCGAAGTCGTGGCGCAAGGATGCGTTGCTGCAGCCGCAGTCGCGCGAGAGATACCAGAGGCTGCTGGCGCAGGGCTGGACCGACTCGCTTCGCGACGTGTTCGGCGATGAGCGCGTGTACACGTTCTGGGATTACTTCCGCCAGCACTGGCAGCGCGATGCCGGCTTGCGCATCGACCACCTGCTGCTCAATGGCGTGCTGGCGCCGAGGTTGCGCGAAGCCGGGGTCGATCGCTGGGTGCGCGGACTGGGGCGGGCCAGCGACCATGCGCCGACGTGGATCGTGCTCGACCCGCTCTGATGCAGTGATGGGGCGATGACGCCGGCTGTCGCCGAACTGCCCTATCCTGCCAACCCATGCCCGCCCCGCCGACCGCATCCGCCAAGCCGAGCCTGCGCGAACGATTCGACGCGCTGGGCAACCTGCCGCCGTTCCTGCGACAGATCTGGGCCACCAGTCCCTGGTTGACACTGACCACGCTGGGCCTGCGCGTGGTGCGCGCGTTCCTGCCCATTGCCACGCTCTACGTCGGCAAGCTGATCATCGACGAGGCCGTGCGGCTGGTGGCGGCCGGCAACGGATTCGACTCGATCGGCGAGGCATGGCGCAGTGGGCAACTCGATACGCTGTCATCGCTGCTGCTGGTCGAGTTCGCCCTGGCGATCGGTTCGGATCTGCTCGGCCGGCTGATCAGCTACGGCGATTCGCTGCTGTCGGAGCTGTTTACCAACGTCACCAGCGTGCGGCTGATGGAACATGCCGCCACGCTCGACCTGGAAGACTTCGAAGATCCCGACCTGCAGGACAAGCTGGACCGCGCGCGCCGCCAGACGATGGGGCGGATGAACCTGATGAGCCAGTTGTTCGGCCAGGTCCAGGATGCGATCACCGTGATCAGCTTCGGTGCCGGGCTCCTGATCTACGCACCCTGGCTGATCGTGCTGCTGGCCGTGGCGCTGGTGCCGTCGTTCGTCGGCGAGGCGCACTTCAACGCGCTGGGCTACTCGCTCAATTTCGCCTGGACCCCGGAGCGCCGCCAACTCGAGTACGTACGGCAGATGGGCGCGAGCGTGGAAACGGCGAAGGAGGTGAAGATCTTCAACCTCCACCGTTACCTGATCGCCAAGTACCGCGAACTCGCCGACGGATTCTTCCGCGCCAACCGCGCCCTCGCCCGCCGCCGCGCCGCCTGGGGCGCGCTGCTGGCGGCGCTGGGCACGATGGGCTACTACGTCGCCTACGCCTATATCGCCTGGCGCACCGTGCGCGGCGATTTCAGCATCGGCGACCTGACCTTCCTGGCCGGCAGCTTCCGCCGTCTGCGGCAATTGCTCGAGGGCCTGCTGGTCGGCTTCTCGCAGGTGGCCGGCCAGGCGCTGTACCTGGACGACCTGTTCTCATTCTTCGAGATCCAACCGGAAATCGTCTCGCCCGCGAACGCCTTGCCGGTGCCGCGCCCGATCGCGCGCGGCTTCGTCTTCGAGAACGTCGGCTTCCGCTATCCCGATACCGAGAAGTGGGCGCTGCGCGGGCTCGACTTCGAACTGCGTGCCGGCGAGGTGCTGGCGCTGGTCGGCGAGAACGGTGCCGGCAAGACCACCCTGGTCAAGCTGCTGGCGCGCCTGTACGACCCCGACGAAGGCCGCATCACGCTCGATGGCCGCGACCTGCGCGAGTACGACCTGGACGACCTGCGCGGCAACGTCGGCGTGATCTTCCAGGACTTCGTGCGCTACCACCTCACTGCCGGCGAGAACATCGGCGTCGGCCAGATCGATGCGATGGACGACGGCGCGCGCATCCGCGAGGCCGCGCGGCGTGCGGCGGCCGACGAGGTGATCGAGGGCCTGCCCAATGGCTACGACCAGCTGATCGGACGGCGCTTCAAGACCGGTGTCGACCTGTCCGGCGGGCAGTGGCAGAAGATCGCCATCGCCCGTGCCTACATGCGCGATGCGCAGGTGATGATCCTCGACGAACCGACGGCGGCGCTGGATGCGCGCAGCGAGTTCGAGGTGTTCAAGCGCTTCAAGGAACTCTCGCACGGCAAGACCGCCGTGCTGATATCGCACCGCTTCAGCTCCGTGCGCATGGCCGATCGCATCCTGGTGCTGGCGCAGGGCCGGCTCGAGGCCAGCGGCACCCACCAGGAACTGCTCGACCAGGGCGGCCGCTACGCCGAACTTTTTGAATTGCAGGCCGCCGGGTATCGTTGACGGCCATGCCTCCACCCCTCCGCACCGGGAGTCCGTCCATGCGCCACTACCTGCACTGCACTGCCCTCGCCTTTGCGTTGTCGCTCTCGCTTGCTGCTTGCCAGGCCGAACAAGGTGCCAGCCAAGGCGCCAACCAGGGCGCCACCGAAGCCGCCGCCAGCGCCACGCCGGCGCCCAAGGCGATGCCGACGCAGACCGTCGCCAGCGCAAACGGGCCGGTGCAGGTCACCGAGATTGCGTCCGGGTTGTCGCACCCGTGGAGCGTGGCGCTGCTGCCCGATGGCAGCTTCCTGGTCACCGAACGCCCCGGCCGGATGCGCCGCGTCTCCGCCGACGGCGCGGTGTCCGCTCCGCTGGGCGGCGTGCCGGAAGTCTGGGCGCAGGGCCAGGGCGGCCTGCTCGACGTGGTGCTGGCGCCGGACTTCGCCAGCAGCAAGCGCATCTACTTCAGCTATTCCGAAGCCGGCGAGAACGGCACCGCCGGCACCGCGGTGGCGACGGCCACGCTCGGCGACAGCTCGCTCAGCGACGTGCGCCGCATATACCAGCAGCAACCCAAGCTCGAAGGGCCGAACCACTTCGGTTCGCGCATCGTCTTCGACGGCAAGGGCCACGCCTTCATCAGCCAGGGCGAACGCAACGACCGCCCGACCGCGCAGAAGCTCGACATGCTGCAGGGCAAGCTGGTTCGACTGAACCTCGACGGCAGCGTGCCCAGCGACAACCCGTACGTCGGCCGCAAGGACGCGCGTCCGGAGATCTGGAGCTACGGTCACCGCAACATGCAGTCGCTGGCACTCGACCCGCGCACCGGCAAGGTGTGGGAAGCCGAGCACGGCCCGCGCGGCGGCGACGAGATCAACCTCCCCGAACCCGGCAAGAACTACGGCTGGCCGATCATCACCCACGGCATCAACTACTCGGGCCTGAAGATCCCCGAAGCCGTGGGCACGTCCGCGCCGGGCATGGAACAGCCGTACCACGTCTGGGAGAAGTCGCCGGGCCTGTCGGGCATGGCCTTCTACACCGGCCATGCCGGATCGAAGTGGGACAACAGCCTGTTCCTGGGCGCCCTCGCCGACAGCAGCCTGATCCGCCTGAGTCTCGACGGCGACAAGATCACCGGCGAAGAGCGCCTGCTGAAGGAACTGTCCTCGCGCATCCGCGATGTCCGCGTCGGCAGCGGCGGCAAGGTCTACGTGCTCACCGACGAGGACAACGGCAAGCTGCTGCGTCTGGATCCGCCCGCGGGCTGACGCACATTCGATCCCTGGTGGCGTAGGAGCGAGCTTGCTCGCGACCGGCTTCGGGTAGGTCGATCGCGAGCAAGCTCGCTCCTACAGTGGCGGGGCACAAGAGAATCAGTCTCGGCCGGGCATGATCGGCTACGCTACAATGGCTGCCGGTCTACTCCCCCAAGCACCGGCATGTCTTCCGCGTTTGGCACCGAGACGGTGCTGGATGTCCGTCACTGGACGGACGACTACTTCAGCTTCACCACCACCCGCGACGACGGTTTCCGCTTCGAGAACGGCCAGTTCGTGATGATCGGACTGGAAGTGCCGCAAGCGGATGGCTCAGTGCGGCCGCTGCTGCGCGCCTATTCGATCGCCAGCGCGAACTGGGAAGAGCAGCTGGAATTCTTCAGCATCAAGGTGCCGAACGGGCCGCTGACCTCGCGCCTGAAATCGATCCAGCCAGGCGACAAGGTCCTGATCGGCCGCAAGCCGACCGGCACCCTGCTGATCCACGACCTGCACCCGGGCCGCAACCTCTACCTGCTGGGAACCGGCACCGGCCTGGCGCCGTGGCTGGCGGTGATCAAGGACCCGGAAACCTACGAGCGCTTCGACCGGGTGATCCTGACCCATGGCGTCCGCAGCGCGTGCGACCTCGCCTACCGCGACTACTTCGTCAACGAGTTGCCGCGCCATGAATTCCTGGGCGAGCAGATCGCCGCCAAGCTCAAGTACTACCCGGCGGTGACCCGCGAGGAGTTCGCGTTCGATGGCAACGATCACCGCGGTCGCCTGACCGATCTGTTCGACAGCGGCCGGATGATGGATCACCTGGGCCTGGAGGCGCTGGATCCCGAACGCGATCGCGCGATGATCTGCGGCAGCCCGCAGATGCTGGCCGATTTCCGCGGCATCCTCGACGGACGCGGTTTCGCCGCGGCACCGCGCATCGGCGTGCCGGGTCAGTACGTGTTCGAACGGGCCTTCGTCGAGAAGTAATCGCAGCCGGGAAGCAGGCGCCTGCACTCAGGCAGGCACGGTAGCCGGACGGCGCAGCCAGCGCTCGGCTTCGAGTTCGCTGGTGAAAACCGCCGCATCGACGCCGGCATCGCGCGCGTACAGCGCGCAGTACTCCACGTCCTGCACGCCGCGCGCCTTCACGTGCGCGATGCGGTAGCGCCACAGTCGTGCATATTCCATGGCGAGCACCAGCTCCAGCCATTCCTGTTCCTGCATGGCTTCGCCGGTCAGCTCGTCGACGAGCAGCACGCCGTTGCCCTGCGCAACCTCCAGCCGGGGCATGATCTCGCGCCAGTAGGCCAGCGTGTTGTCGAGATTCTCCTCGCCGCTCACATACACGCGCAAACCGAAATCGTGATCCTCGATTTCGACCTGCAGTTGGGTCTGCATGACCTGTCTAAGCATGGCATCACCCCAATGCGGCTTCGATGTCCTTGGCGATCGACTCGGGCTTGTCGGTCGGTGCGTAACGCTTGATGACCCGGCCGTCCCGTCCGACCAGGAACTTGGTGAAATTCCACTTGATCCCGTCCAGCCCGAGGATGCCACCCTTTTCGTCCTTGAGCCACTTCCATAAGGGGTGGGCACCGGCGCCGTTGACCTCGATCTTGGCGAACATCGGGAAGGTGACGTCGTAGTTGAGCGAGCAGAAATTGCGGATCTCCGCTTCGTCCCCGGGTTCCTGGTGGCCGAACTGGTCGCAGGGGAAGCCGAGCACGGCCAGCCCCCTGGCGCCGAAATCCCGGGAGAGCTTTTCCAAGCCGGTGTACTGCGGGGTGAACCCGCACTGCGAGGCGACGTTGACGATCAGCAGGACCTTGCCGCGGAACTCGTCCAGCCCGCGCGGCTGGCCATCGATGTCGGTGGCGCTGAAGTCGTAGGCGGTAGTCATGGGGGAAGACTCCGGGGCAGTGGGCCTGAGCATAGCGCCGGGGACGGACATCTGGAATCTGAAAACGTTGGCATTCGCAGGCGTACGGGGCCTGGTAGCGCTAGCCGCCGATCCACGCGGGCGGAAACGACAACGCCGGGACATGCCCGGCGTTGTCGGTGTCACACCATTGCAGAAAATCGCCGCTGCAAGCCGGTCAGAAGCCGGCCTTGAACTCCACGCCGACCGTGCGCGGCTCGTTGATGAAGCCGGTGAGGTTGTTGAAGTCGATGCCGCCGACGACCTGCACTTCGTCGGTGATGTTGCGGCCGAACAGGGCGACGTCGTACTTGCCGTACTCCCAGGTGTAGCCCAGGCGCAGACCGCCCTCGACCAGCGACTTGCCGGTGAACTCGACCGAGTCGTACAGGAAGAAGTTGACCTCGCTGCGGTAGACCCAGTCGGTATAGGCATAGAACTCGCCGCCGTTGTCCATCGGGATGCCCCAGCGGACGGTCAGGTTGTGGTTCCACTTCGGCGCCTGCGGCAGGACGTTGCCGTCGATGAAAAAGCGCCCAGTCGGAAGACCGGTAATTGGGTCAAGCTCCGGTCGATCCGTAACTTCGCAGGCCACGCACCCTGACACTCTCAAGTCGGGGTCCTTGATCTCGGTGTCGTTGTAGCTGCTGCCCAGGGTCAGCAGCAGGTCGTCGGTCAGGTAGGCCTGGAAGTCCATCTCGAAGCCCTGGCCGGTCGACTTGTCGGCATTGAGCAGGATGTTGGCGTTACCGGTCTCGCCGCCGACGGCGGTGAGCTGCTGGTCCTTGACCTCGTAGTAGAAGACGCCGGCGTTGATGCGTGCGCGCTTGTCCCACAGGTCGGCCTTGACGCCCATCTCGTAGGAGGTAACGGTTTCCGGACCGGCGACCGACATGCCGTTGAACGCGCCAGCGGCCTGGATGCTGCTGCCGCGGTAGCCGGTGGCGACGCGGCCGTAAAGGTTCACGTCGTCGTTGATCTCGTAGGTGGCCGACAGGTCCCAGTTGAACTTCTTGTCTTCCGTGGACTGCAGCAGGTTGCCGTCGGGCTCCATCGCCGCCAGCTGCTCGATCGTGCACTTCTGGGCGAGGACGCACGGCGCGAAGCCGGTCTGCCAGTACTCCTTGACGGCCAGGTCCTTCTCGTCCCAGGTATAGCGAATGCCGGCCCGCAGCTGGAAGGCGTCATTGACATCCCAGGTCGTCGCCGCGAACACGGCCCACGAGTCGTTGGTCTGGTTGACGCGCTCGTAGCCGTCCTGGATGCCGCCGGCCAGCGAGTCGTAGCTGAAGCTTTCGACGTCATAGTCTTCGCTGAAGTAGAACAGGCCGGCCTGCCAGTTCCACGCGCTGTCGAAGTCCGACTCGATGCGGAACTCCTGCGTCCACTGCGAATGCTCGGGGATGCCGTCGGCCGTCTCGGATGCAAACGGAATCACGCCCGGGCCGGACACCGGCAGGAACACCGCGCCGAAACCGCCGTCGATGTCGCCGCGGCTGAAGGTCTCGACCGACTCGTAGCCGGTGATCGAGTGCAGGATGTAGTCGCCGATGTCCCAGGTCAGGCGCGCGCTGGCGCCCTGGCTGTCGAGCTCGGAGTGGTTCAGGCCGTCCAGCGACACCTTGTCTTCGTCGAAGCCGTCGACCAGGTCGTTGGTGCCGGGCTTGATGATGTTGGCGCGGAACAGACGCGCGGTGCCGTTGAGGTGACGCGCATGCGCGTTGAGCAGCGCCTCGAACGACTCGCCCTCGTACAGGAACTGCACGCGGCCGGCCGACTCGTCGTAGCCTTCGAAGCCGTCGTTCGGGCCCGGGTAGGTGTTGGTCACCCAGTCGTCGCGGCGCTGGAACAGCGCCGAAGCGCGTGCCGACCAGTTCTCGCTCAGGCCGCCGCCGACGGCGCCCTCGAAGTTGAACATGTTGTCGCTGCCGACGCCGACCTTGCCGTAGCCACCGAAGTCCTGCGACGGGCGCACCGACTCGAACTTGACCACGCCGGCCGGGGTATTGCGGCCGAACAGCGAGCCCTGCGGGCCGCGCAGCACTTCGACGCGGTCCAGGTCGAACACCGGGAAGCCCTTGAGGATCGGGTTTTCCTGGACGACTTCGTCATAGACCAGCGACACCGGCTGCGACGCGTTGAGGCGGAAGTCGGTGTTGCCGTAGCCGCGGATGTAGAAGCGCGGGAAGGCACGACCGAACGAAGATTCGATGTTGAGGCTGGGCACGCGACCGGACAGGAAGCGCACGTCGTTGCCGCCCGAACCGAGTACGTCGAGCTGCTCGGCGTTGAGCGTGGTGACCGATACCGGCACGTCCTGCAGGTTTTCGACCTTGCGTTGCGCGGTGACCTCGATGGTCTCCAGCGTGGTGGACTTACCGTTGGCGGCCTGGGCGGCCGGTGCGGTCTCGACCGGGGTCTGCGCATCCTGCGCGAAAGCGACCTGCGCCGGCAGCATCAGGGCGATGGCAACGGTCAGGGCGTGACGGGGAAGCTTGCGTGCAAGCGGCATGGAAGGCATTGAGCGGTCTCGATGGGTGGCGTCAAGGATGGGACACCAAGGATTCGAAGGCCGACGCACCGACATGTCCCTCTCCGACATGCGCAATGCGGCGATACGTGACTTCAGGCCGTCCCCTGACGACCTCGACGCGGACCCGTCCCGCGCCACGGCGGCTGACATGACGGGCGGAATGTTACCAGACTGTTAAAGGGCCGTACCTGTGCGTACGCCCTACCCCTCTCCCTGGCCGCTGGCGCGGCCTGTCCCTCTCCCACAAGGGGAGAGGGCAACGCGGACCCCAGCAGACTCCTCCCTCTCCCCTTGTGGGAGAGGGACGGCGCCGAATGGCGCCAGGGAGAGGGGTCAGCGCGCCGCGCGGACCTTCACCGCCGGCACGAACGGCTTGATCCCCAGCGCCTCATGGATCTCGCTGGGGTAATACGCCGTGGAACCCTTGATCACCAGCGCGACATTGCGAATATCGGCGATGTTGGCCGTCGGATCGCCGTCGATCAGCACGATATCGGAACGCTTGTCCGGCGCCACCGAGCCCCGCTCGGCCAGCGTGCGGGAGTACTTGGCGCCGTTCCAGGTCGCCACCTGCAGGGCCTGGGACGGGGTCAGCCCAGCCTGCACGTACAGCTCCAGCTCCCGCTGCAGGGTGAAACCGACCATCTCGTCGGTGCCGGCCACCATCGGCACGCCGGCCTTGTAGGCACGTCCGACGAATTCGACCATCTTGGCGTAGGAGCGGTTGTAGCGCTGCGCAGTGGCGTCGTCGGGGATGTTCATCTCGGCGGCGCGGCGGCCGCGCTGGATGTCCGGCGGCAGGTGATCGGCGACCTCGGCCACGATCGGCGACATCTCGCCGTCGCGCTGGTGCAGGAACTCGAACGTGGCCAGGGTCGGGTCGATCACGACCTGCTTGCGGGCCAGCGTGGCGATGAAGTCCTGCACCGGCTTGCTGTCCAGGTCCAGGCCGTCGGTCTTGTCGGCCACCAGGTAGAACCGCGCCAGCGTGCGCGTGTCGGTCTTCTCGTCGACGAAGAAGTTCAGCATCAGCTGGTTGATGTGCTGGATCTCGTCGAAGCCGTCGTCGACCACGTCCTGCGCACGCAGGAATGCCGGCACGTGGCCACTGACACGCATGCCCTTGGAATGGGCGTAGGCCACGGTGTCCTTGAGCACGTCCTTCGGGAACGAGTTGTAGATCTTGATCTGCGGATAGCCGTGTTCGGCGTACCAGTCGACCGCCTTCTTCGCGCTGTCGAGATCCTTGATGACAAAGCCGTTGCGCGCCGAGAAGTTGCTTTCGCCTTCGATGAAACCGGCCGGGACGACGTCGGGCGACATCAGCGTGCCGTTCTTTATCTCGCCCAGCATCTGCTGCAGCGTGTCGTTGTCGTTGCCCATGTCGCGCACGGTGGTCACGCCGGTGGCGAGGTTGAGCCCGCCGTCCCAGCGACCGACATGGCCGTGCATGTCGAACAGGCCGGGCAGCAGCACCTTGCCGCCGGCGTCGATGAGGTTGTCGGCCTTGACCTTGGGCGTGCCCTTCCCGGCCGGTGCGACCGAGACGATGCGGCCGTCCTTCACCAGCACGTCGCTGGACGGTCCCAGCTTCGCGTTCTCGCTGTCGAAGACGCGTGCGTTGGTGATCAGCGTGGCGCCGCTGAGCGGATGACCCAGGCGCTTGGCCAGGTCGACCAGGACCTGGCTTTCGGCCTGCTTCTGGCGGGCTTCCAGGGCGTTGGCATCGCCCTGGCAACCGTCCTCGATCAGCTGCAGATAACCGGGGTAGATGTAGGCGAACAGGCGCGGATTGGCGCCGGTGGTGGCCCAGGCGAACGTTGGCGTGAGGTCGACGCCGGTGATCGCGAACAGCTCGACGTCGCGCGGCGACTTGCCGCACTCGACCCGGGCCTGCACGACCTTGCGCGAGGTCATCGTGCCGCTCGGGATCATCGGCAGCTTGCCGTCGCTGCGCCTGGACAGCGCATTGAGCGCCACCGAGAACCCCTCCGGCGTACCGCCCAGCGTCGAGTACAGGGCGGTGCCCGCGACCGTCTGGCGACCGTCGTCGGAGGTGGTCTTCCACTGCGCCTGGTCGCCGTTGCGGCTGAAGCTTTCATCGACCTTGGCGCCGAAGGTCGACGTGCCCTGCGCGCGGTAGGTCTGGTAGGTGCCGTCCGCGGCCAGGGTGAACTCTTCCTTCAGCTCCGGCCCGCGGCCGTTGTCCTTGAAGATGAACTCGACGGTGGTGGTGCCGTCGTCACCCCGGGTGACCACCTGCTGGCCGGCCTGCTTGCCGCCATCGACCAGGGCGACGTAACGCACAGTCTCGGCGGCGAGCGCGCTGGCGTTGAGTCCGAGCAGGCCGATGCCGAGGACCAGGCAGTGGGTGAATGCGGCGCGCGGATTGGCGGTCATGTGGGTTCCCTGTGCTGGCGGGTGGCTCGGGGCGGCCTGCGGCCCATGGCGCGATCGGCCCAGCCCCCTTGCCCGAAGTGTAGCCAGCCTGTGCCGGCACGGGCCGTTTGTCAGCCCATGCCTTTCGTCAGGGGTCCCGACGCCCCCCATCGGGTAGGCTGCGGGCTCCCTTTGACGAGGTTTCTGTCCAATGAAGCACCCTCTCGCGCTGGCCCTGGCCGTGGCATTGAGCGCAACCGCCCCCACCTATGCCAAGACCCCCAAGGCAGACACGTCCGTGAGTGCGCAAGCCCAGCAACCCAACAGCGTGAACCCGTTCTTCAGCGACAGCCCGCTGCCGCTCCACTATCCGCAGTTCGACAAGATCAAGGACGCCGACTTCGCGCCCGCCTTCGATGCCGGCATGGCCGAGCAGTTGAAGGAGATCGATGCGATCGCCAACAGCGCAGAGAAGCCGACCTTCGACAACACCATCATCGCGATGGAAAAGTCCGGTCGCACCCTCGGCCGCGCCACCACGGTGTTCTACAACCTGGTCGGCACCGACACCAACCCGACGCGCGAGAAGCTGCAGGCGACCTACGCGCCGAAGTTCTCCGCGCACCGTGACGCGATCAACCTCAACGCCAAGCTCTTTGCGCGCGTGAAGGCGCTGTACGAGACCCGCGACAGCCTCGGCCTCGACGCCCAGGGCGTGCGCCTGGTCGAGCGCTACTACACCGACTTCGTCCGCTCCGGCGCCAACCTGTCGGAAGCCGACAAGACCCGCACCAAGGCCATCAACTCCGAGCTGGCCGCGCTGGGCACCAAGTTCAGCCAGAACGTGCTGGCCGAAGTGAACGATTCGGCGATCGTGGTCGACAGCAAGGAAGAGCTCGACGGCCTGACCGACGAGCAGATCGCCTCCGCCGCTGAAGCGGCCAAGGCGCGCAAGCTCGACGGCAAGTACGTCATCGCGCTGCTCAACACCACCGGCCAGCCGCCGGAAGCCTCGCTGACCAACCGCGCGCTGCGCGAGCGCCTGCACAAGGCCTCGATCGCCCGCGGCAGCCGCGGCAACGCGTACGACAACACCGCCATCGTGTCCCAGGTCACCAGGCTGCGTGCCGAACGCGCCAAGATCATGGGTTACCCGAACTACGCGGCCTATGTGCTCGATGACGAGACCGCCAAGTCGCCCGAGGCGGTCAACAGCATGCTCGGCCAGCTCGCCCCGGCCGCGGTCGCCAATGCCGAGCGCGAGGGCGCCGACCTGCAGGCGATGATCGACAAGGAGCAGGCCGCCAAGGGCCAACCGACCTTCAAGCTCGAGCCGTGGGACTGGTCCTTCTATACCGAGAAGGTGCGCCAGGAGAAGTACGCGTTCGACGAGTCGCAGCTCAAGCCGTACTTCGAGATGAAGAACGTGCTGGAGAACGGCGTGTTCTATGCGGCCGGCCAGCTGTACGGCCTGAAGTTCAAGCAGCGCACCGACCTGCCCAAGTACCACGCCGACACCTGGGTGTACGACGTGTTCAACGAGGACGGTTCGCAGCTGGCGATCTTCATCTTCGATCCGTACGCACGCGATTCCAAGCGCGGCGGTGCGTGGATGAACTCGTACGTCGACCAGTCCGGCCTGACCGGCTTCAAGCCGGTGGTGGCCAACCACCTCAACATTCCCAAGCCGTCGGAAGGCAAGCCGACGCTGATGACCTGGGACGAGGTGACCACGGCGTTCCACGAGTTCGGCCATGCGCTGCACGGCATGTTCTCGAACGTCGAGTATCCCTACTTCTCCGGCACCAGCGTGCCGCGCGACTTCGTCGAGTATCCGTCGCAGGTCAACGAGATGTGGGCTGACTGGCCGTCGATCCTGGCCAACTACGCCAAGCACTACCAGACCGGCGCGGCGATGCCGAAGGAGCTGCTCGACAAGGTGCTGGCCAGCTCGAAGTTCAACCAGGGCTTCGCGACGACCGAGTACCTGGGTTCGGCGATGCTCGACCAGAACTGGCACCAGGCGACGGCTTCGCAGCTGCCGGCGGCCAACGGTGTGATGGGCTTTGAGGCCACGGCGCTGAAGAAGGACGGTGTCAACTTCTACGCGGTGCCGCCGCGTTACCGTACGCCGTACTTCAGCCACATCATGGGTGGCTATGCGGCCGGTTACTACGCTTACATCTGGTCGGAAGTTCTGGACGCGAATTCGGTGGAGTGGTTCAAGGAGAACGGTGGCCTGACCCGCAAGAACGGCGACCATTTCCGCCAGTCGCTGCTGTCGCAGGGCGGCAGCGTCGATGCACTGCAGTTGTTCCGCAACTTCGCCGGCCACGATCCGAAGATCGAGCCGCTGCTGGAGAAGCGTGGCCTGACCGCGACCTCGGGTTCCGAGGCGACCGGCAAGGCTGCCAAGAAGTAAGTCGCGCTGCGCGATGCTTCGACGAAACCGCCCGGGGTGACCTGGGCGGTTTTTTTCTATCAACGTCATCCCGGCGAACGCCGGGATCCATCTTGACGTTGCCTTTGCTTCGGAACGGCGTCGTCCGCCGGGCTGGTTCTTGGGGTGAGCCTTCCGAAGGGCGTCGTCCGCCGGGCCCTCACCCCAACCCCTCTCCCGCAAGCGGGAGAGGGGCTAAAGAAAACCATCATCCCCGCGAAGGCGGGGACCCAGCGACTTTCGCTCGACCTGGTTCATAGCTCGTCAGGCAGCTAGGCTACGGCTCCACACGGCTGAGCTCGAGAAACATCTCGCGCGCCAGCACGCCCTGGTCGGGCTGGTCGATGAAGAAGCCCTGTACGCCCAGGCCATACAACTGCATCGCTTCGGCTACTACCGACTGTGCGACGCCACCAGGCGTCTGTGCCAGGAACGCTTCCTCGGCGCGCAGCGTGTACGGGTGGACCTGCAATCCCGCCTTCAGGGCCCAGCCCAGCATCGGATGAACCAGGCCGGTGCCCTGCCCGGCCAGTTCGGCCTTGCCGTCGCCGTTGGCGTCGATCGGCGGCGCGAGCGGCTGGCGCGGCAGCAGGTTGCCTTTCCATGGGCCGACGCCGCTGGCGTAGTTGGCCTTCATCCACTGCAGCACCGGCTCGGTGGCCAGTGCGCCGTAGCGCGTTGCCACGGACAGGCCTCCTTCGACCTGGCCGATCAGCCCGCCATAGAGGGCCTGCATGTCGCTGCCGTGGCTCGCGTTGTAGACCACGTCGTAGGGGCGCGCATCGTTGAAGTCGTCGTACAGCTGCACCAGCGGCAGGTCGATGCCGGCGGACGGCATCAGCGTCTTCTTCAGCTCGATCAGGTTCGCGATCTCGAAGCTCTGCACGTAGATGCGCTTCGGATCGGTGAAGCCTTCCGCCACGAGCGTCTCGACCAGCTTCGCACCCAGCGAGATGGCGATGGGACGGCCGTCGAGTCGCCTGCCCTCGCGTGCGAAGTAAGTCGGGTGCTTGGTCTCGGGATAGATGCCGACCTTGCGGCCGTTGCGGCTCTCACGCTTCACCAGCGCGATCACTTCGGCCAGGGTCGGGATCGTGTACATGCCGTCGAAGCGGGTGTTGGCCGGGCGGATCGCCGGGATGCGCTCCTTCGCCCGCAACGTCTTCAGCTCGGCAAGGGTGAAGTCCTCGGTAAACCAGCCGGTCATCGTGATGCCGTCGATGACCTTGGTGGCGCGGCGACCGGCGAACTCGGGGTGGTTGGCGACGTCGGTGGTGCCGGAGATCTCGTTCTCGTGGCGCGCGACCAGGACGCCGTCGCGGGTCGCGACCAGGTCCGGCTCGATGAAGTCGGCACCCTGGCGGATCGCCAGGCGATAGGACTCCAGCGTGTGTTCCGGCCGGTAACCGCTGGCGCCGCGATGACCGATCACGATCAGCCCCTGGTGGTCAGGTCGGTGGTTGCGGTCGGAGGTGCTCACGCTGCGAGCATCGGGTGCGGCAGCGTCCTTGGCAACCGCGGTGGCGCAGGCGGTGGCGAGCAGCAGCAAGCCGGCGAGAGCGAGGAAATGCGTGAATGCGGGGCGCAGTGCAGGCATGGGACGGTCCTTGTGCGATTCGGAGAACCGGCTCCCCCATGCAACCGGTGGCGCGATGGTGACCGCCACAGGTTGCGAAGCCTTGACCGTAGTGGGACAGGTGCCCCTGTGTAGGAGCGAGCTTGCTCGCGACCTGGCCATTGCGGGCCTGACACGCGGGTCGCGAGCAAGCTCGCTCCTACACCTGCACGGGTGCCAATGGCTGGGCCAGGGTCGAGTCGGGCTCACGGAGCAATGCCTTGCGCACGGCGCGGGCGTCGCCCGGTTCCAGCTCCACCAGCATCTCGACCTCACCCGACACCAGCGTCGCCAGGGCGATGCCGTCGCGGAATGCAATGCGCGATCCTGCCAGGCGCGGCACCTTGGTTCCGGTGAGCACGGTGCCGAGCAGGTTCAGCGGGTCGACCGCCGACACGCATACCAGCGCGCCGTCGTGAGGCCGTTGCCGCACTTGGCGCATCAGTCCGATTGCCTCGGGCAGCGCGAACTGCTCGCCCGACAGCCCGGCGATGAAGCGGCCGCCGCGGATCTCGCCGCGCGCCTCCAGCCGGTGGTAGACACGCACCAGCTCGCGCCACGGTGGCAGCCAGGTCGCTTCACGCTCGAGCATGCGCCAGCACACCACGCCGTGGCGTCGCAGCAGCACGCGGGCGATGTGCTCGACATCGTCCGGATCGCGCTTGTCGCTGCCCGGCGGTCGCCTGATCAGTGCCCAGCGGCCGGCATCCTCGATGCCGAACAACGCCGCGCGCCGGCGACGTCCGCTCTGCGCGCCGGGCCGCTTGGACGCCGGCACCAGCAACGCGCGCAGGCCGGCATAGCTGTCGCAATGCACGCGTCCGCGCGCGACCAGTTCGGCCAGTGCGTCTTCCAGTTCGGTGCGCAGCAGGTGTGCGCCGGAGACCAGTTCGTCGAAGAACGAGGCACCGTGCTCGGCCAGGTAATCGAGGACACGCTGGGCGCGCGTCGACAGTGCTTCGTCGGCGATGGCCGGTGGTGCCAGCCGTGTCCAGGTCGCGGCATCGCGACGCGGCAGCACGACGATGGGAGTGGTCCGGACCGGCGTGCTGCCGCGCGCGGCATTGGCTTCGTTGCTGCCGGCGCGAAGGCGTGTCCACAGCGTCCGACCCGACGTGCACAAGTCGTCGAGCCACGAGATCGAGTAGTCGCTGACGCGTGCCGGCAGCAGTTCCGATTCCCAGGACGAGGCCGGCGCCTCGAAGCCTTCCAGCTGAGACAGCACCCCGACCAGCGCCTCCGGGCCCTGGACGCGGACGGACGGACCGACGCGCTGCCAGTCGAAGGCGAAGCGGACGAAGTCGCGCGGTGCCAGCGGTTCGATCTCGCGACGCAGGCGCCGCAACGTGTAGCGGTGGATGCGCGCGAGCAGGTGCCGTTCGCACCACTCGTCGGCGTCGATGCCGGGCGTGAAGCGCCCCTGCATCACGTAGCCTTCGCTCTGCAGGCGCAACAGGGTCTGCTCGACGTCGGCGCGCGGCAGCGAAAGTTCGTCGGCGAGCACCTGCGCGGGCGTCGGTCCGAGTCCGGTCAGGCGCGAACGCAGGAGTTCTACCATCGCCTCTTCGCGCGTCCACGGCTGCAGGGCGAATTCGGAAGGTGCCTCGATGGCAGGGTTCAATCGCGCCTGCGGATAGATGATCTGGAGTTGCGGCAGGCGTTCGGCGGCGCACCACAGGTCGGTGCTGTCGCTCACCATGACCGCTACGCCTGCCCTCACCCCAACCCCTCTCCCGCTAGCGGGAGAGGGGCTTTGCAGCGAGGTTGCGCGATGGTCTTTCGCCAGTCGTGCGAGCCAGTCGGCCCAGCCGTTTTCGCGCACTTCGCGCGCGGTCACCACGCCCAGGCCCATCAACGCCTCGTGCATCTCGTCGACGCTGCGCACCTGCGGCCAGGCCTCCTCGCGCACTGCATCTATAGCGGACGCGTCGAGACGACCGAGATCATCGGCGCTCTGCGCATCGGCATAACGGCGGGTCTGCACCGCCTGGGTACGGCGCTCCTCCAGCGGTGCGTCGTCGAGGAAGGAATACGGGCGAGCGTTGAGCACTTCAGCCGCGAACGGCGACGGCGCACTGAGGTCGCGGGCGACGATCCTGACCTCGCCCGCCTCCATCGCCCGCAGCAGGCGCAGCCAGCCTTCGACATCCATCGCTTCGTGCAGGCAGTCGTGCAGGGTCTGCGCGACCAGCGGGTGGTCGGGCACTTCGCGCTCGCCGACGAGGTTCTCGGCGCAGGCGACCTGGTCTGGGAACACGGTCGCCAGCAGGTCTTCGGACTTCATCCGCTGCAACTGCGGCGGCACCTTCTTGCCGCCGACGAAGCGCGGCAGCGCCAGCGCGGTCGTGGCGGCCCAGCGCCAGCGCACGCCGAACATCGGCGCGTCGAGCAGGGCCTGGATCAGCACGTGCTCGGCCGAGGAGGAATGCAGGTAGCGCGAGACCTCTTCCAGCGGGAAGCTGTGGCTGGTCGACAGCGACAGCACGATCGCGTCCTCGGTCGCGGCGGCCTGCAGCTCGAAGTTGAACTGCCGGCAGAAGCGTTTGCGCAGGGCCAGGCCCCAGGCGCGGTTGATGCGGCTGCCGTAGGGGGTGTGGATGACGAGCTGGGTGCCTCCGCTTTCGTCGAAGAAGCGTTCCAGCACCAGCGTGTGCTGGCTGGGCATCGCGCCGAGCGCGGCATGGGTGCTGGCGAGGTACTCACTGACCTGTTGCGCAGCGGCAGTGGGCAGGCCGAGTTCGTCGCGCAGCCAGGCTTCGCTGGCGGCCTGGGTCGGCAATTGAGCGGCATGCGAACCATCCGGGGCACTGCCCTCACCCCAACCCCTCTCCCGCTCCCGGGAGAGGGGCTCAAGGCGCGAAGCGACCTCCTCGCGCAGGCGCGACACCGCGAACGACAACTCGTCGCTGCGACCGGGGGCTTCGCCGAGCCAGAACGGGATGCTCGGCGGCGCGCCCTGGGCATCCTCGACGCGAACCTTGCCGGGCTCCACGCGCAGGATGCGGTAGCTGGCGTTGCCGAGCTGGAAGATGTCGCCGGCCATGCTCTCGATGGCGAAATCTTCGTTGACGCTGCCGATGAACAACGACTCCGGTTCCACCACCACCGCATAGTCTGCGGTGTCGGGGATGGTGCCGCCGGACATCAGCGCCGTCATGCGCCCGCCCTTGCGGCCACGCAGCTTGCGGTTGACGGCATCGCGGTGGAGATAGCCGGCACGGATGCCGCGGCGGGTGGTGAAGCCCTCGGCGAGCATACGTACCACCGCGTCGAAATCCTCGCGCCCGAGCTGCGCATACGGTGTGGCGCGACGCACCCATTCGTACAGCGCGTCCTCGTCCCATTCCCGGCAGGACACTTCGGCGACGATCTGCTGGGCGAGGACGTCGAGCGGCGCGTCGGGCATGACCAGCGCGTCGAGTTCGCCACGACGCACCGAGTCCAGCAGCGCCGCGCATTCGACCAGTTCATCGCGCGTCTGCGGGAACAGCCGGCCCTTGGGCACGCCACCGACGTGGTGCCCGGAACGGCCGACGCGCTGCAGGAATGCGGCAATGGATCGCGGCGAACCGAGCTGGCAGACCAGGTCGACGTCGCCGATGTCGATGCCCAGTTCCAGCGATGCGGTCGCCACGAGCACGCGCAGCTCGCCGCGCTTGAGCTTCTGCTCGGCATCCAGGCGCAGTTCCTTGGCCAGGCTGCCGTGGTGCGCGGCGACGGCATCCTTGCCCAGGCGCTCCCCCAGGTGGCGCGCCGCACGCTCGGCCATGCGCCTGGTGTTGACGAACACCAGCGTGGTGCGGTGCTGCTCGACCAGGTCGGCCAGGCGCACGTAGACCTGGTCCCACTGATCGTTGGACATCACCGCGCTGAGCGGTGTCGGCGGGAGCTCCAGGGCGAGGTCGCGATCGCGCGTGTAGCCGATGTCGACGATGGTGCAGTCGACATCTCCCTCCCCTGCGACTGCAGGGGAGGGTTGGGGAGGGGTGAAGTCCACGCAGGAGGCCCCTTCATCGAGCGCTTCCGGTGCCGACTTCACCGACTCCCGGCCTCCCCCCGCAGTCGCAGGGGGAGGAGCACTGCCGCCTGCACCAACCAGGAACCGCGCCACCTCCTCGATCGGCTTCTGTGTTGCCGACAAGCCGATGCGAGTGAGGTTGCGGCCGGCCAATGCTTCCAAGCGCTCCAGCGACAGCGCCAGGTGGCTGCCGCGCTTGCTTGCGGCCACCGCGTGGATTTCATCGACGATCACGCTGCGCACCGTCGACAGCATTGCGCGGCCGGATTCGGACCCCAGCAGCACGTACAGCGACTCGGGCGTGGTGACCAGGATGTGCGGCGGCTTGCGCCGGGTCAGCGCGCGCTCGGCCTGCGGGGTGTCGCCAGTACGCACCGCGGTGCGGATCTCGACGTCGGGCAGACCCATGGCCTGCAGCTCGGCGCGGATGCCGGCGAGCGGCGCCTCCAGGTTGATGCGGATGTCGTTCGACAGCGCCTTCAGCGGCGAGATGTAGACGACCGCGGTTTCGTCCGGCAACGCGGCGGCCGGTTCATTGCCGAACAGCCCGGCGCCGTCGGCCCCGCTTCCATCGGCATTGGCCAGGCCCTGCCGGACCAGCCCGTCGATCGCGGTCATGAATGCGGTCAGGGTCTTGCCTGAACCGGTAGGCGCGGCGACCAGGGTGTTGCGCCCGCTGCGGATCGCCGGCCACGCCTGCACCTGCGCCGGGGTCGGTGCAGGAAACGCCTTGGCGAACCAGGCGGCAACGGCGGGGTGAAATGCATCCAGGGGCATGAGGGGATCGTGTCGCAGAGCCGTCTCAGTCCATGAGACGACGTTCAGGTTGACCGGCCAGAAAACGCCGTGAATGAGAAGATGGGGGCATGTCCGCTGCTCCCAATAACGTATCCCCTGCCCCGCATGAGGACGCCGACCGGCTGCGCCAGTGGCTGCACCCGCATCAGCGTGTGTTCGTGCTCACCGGCGCCGGTTGCAGCACCGATTCGGGCATTCCCGACTACCGCGACGGCGACGGCCAGTGGAAGCGCACGCCGCCGGTCACCTACCAGGCGTTCACGACCGATCCGCAGGTCAACGCCCGCTACTGGGCCCGCAGCTTCATCGGCTGGCCGCGCATCGCGCAGGCCCGGCCCAATGCCGCCCATCTCGCGCTCGCAGGCTGGGAGCAGCAAGGGCGCCTGACGACCCTGCTCACCCAGAATGTCGACGGCCTGCACCAGCGCGCCGGCAGCCGCGAAGTGATCGATCTGCATGGACGGCTCGACGACGTGGTCTGCCTGGCATGCGGCGATCGCCAGCCGCGCGCGGCGATGCAGGAGCGACTGGCCGGACTGAACCCCGACTGGCTCGGTCTCGACGCGGCGACCGCACCCGATGGCGATGCCGATCTGGACGGCCACGACTTCAGTGCGTTCCGCGTGCCACCGTGTGCGCGCTGCGCGGGGATGCTCAAGCCGGACGTGGTGTTCTTCGGCGAGAACGTGCCACGCCCGCGCTACCTGCTGGCGCAACAAGCGCTGCAGGCATCCGATGCGGTGCTGGTGGTGGGCTCGTCGCTGATGGTCTATTCGGGCTTCCGCTTCGTGCGCAGCGCGCATGAGGCCGGGATGCCGATTGCGATCGTCAATCGCGGACGCACGCGTGCCGATGAGTTGGCCGGGCTCAAGCTGGAAGCCGATGCCGGCGCGGTACTGTCAGCGGCGATGAGCTGACTGTTACCTCGTAGGGCGTAGGAGCGAGCTTGCTCGCGATCGGCTCCGGTGGCGCTGTTCGCGAGCAAGCTCGCTCCTACACACGCATGCGCCTGCTGCGACGGGCGTTGCAACGCCCGTCGCATCGGGGCGGGTCAGGCTTCCTTGCCCGCGGCCAGCAGGCTGCTCTTGCGACCGTAGGCCAGATAGGCAACGACACCTATCACGTTCCACACCAGGAACCACAACTGCGTGCGATGCGGCAGGCTCCAGAACAGGTACAGGCAGCCGAAGATCGCGATCGGGCCGACCACCCACGCCAGTGGCGCGCGGAACAGGCGCTTGCGTTCCGGGTCGCGCTTGCGCAGCACCAGCAGGCACACCGCCACCGCGATGAAGGCCGCCAGCGTGCCGGCATTGGCCAGCGCGGCGATCTCATCCAGACGTGCCACGCCTGCCAGCGCCGCCACCAGCGTCGCGGTGAACAACGTGGTGGCGATCGGCGTGCCGGTGCGCGCGTTGACCTTCGACAGGCCACGCGGCAGCAGACCGTCGCGCGACATGACGAAGAAGATGCGGCTCTGGCCGTACAGGAAGGCCAGCAGCACTGTCGGCAACGCGATCACCGCCGCCGCGGCGATGACAGTGGCCGCCTTGCCCTGCCCCAGTTCGCGCAGGATCAGCGCCAGCGGCTCGGGGCTGTTGCCGAACACGGTGTAGCTCAGCGCGCCGACGGCGGCCAGGGCCACGACCATGTAGATCAGCGTGCAGCCGACCATCGATCCGACGATGCCGATCGACAGGTCGCGGCCGGGGTTCTTGGTTTCCTCGGCGGCCGTGGAGATCGCATCGAACCCGTAGAAGGCGAAGAAGATGATCGCCGCCGCAGCCATCACGCCGCGCTCCACCCCGTCCGCACCCATCGACTTGGCGAAGCCGTACGGCATGAACGGCTGGGTATGGGCGACATCGAAATGCGGCAGGGCGATGGCGACGAAGATGCCCAGCGCGATGATCTTGAGCACCACCAGGACCGCGTTGAGGGTGGCGCTCTCGCGCGTGCCCGCCATCAACAGGCCGGCCACGACGAAGACGATGATCACCGCAGGCAGGTTGACCAGGCCGCCCGCGTGCGGGCCGGCGGTCAGCCACAACGGCAGGTCCACCCCGAGCCCCTTGAGGAAGCCGACGGCGTAGCCGGACCAGCCGACCGCCACCGTGCTCACCACCAGCGAGTACTCCAGGATCAGGCTCCAGCCGACCACCCAGGCGATCGCCTCACCCAGCACGATGTAGCTGTAGGTATAGGCGCTGCCGGCGGCCGGCATCATCGTCGCCATTTCGGCGTAGGCCAGGGCCGCGCAGGCGCAGACGACGCCTGCAACGAGGAACGACAGCAGCACCGCGGGCCCGGCGAGATTGGCGCCGACGCCGATCAGGGTGTAGATGCCGGTGCCGACGATGGCGCCGATGCCCAGCGCGATCAGGTGGGGCCAGCTCAGGGTCGGCACCAGGCGGCGCCCTTCCTCGTGGACCGTGACCCGGTCGATGTCCTTGCGCCGGAACCAAGTCTGCATAGAACCCTCGTGTCGAGCTGGCGAAATGGACGCACATAGTGGGGCAAAGCCGGCGGCGATGCGATGTGCACTGCAGCTTGCATGGGGCGGGGGGTTGTTGTTGAGCCCTCTCATGCTTGCGGGAGGGCAAAACGCATGCGTGGTCAGTGGGGAGCTTGTGCGGGGAGAGCAACGTCCATGGGTTCCCGCCTTCGCGGGAATGACGGGCATAGGAGCAACGTCACTGGGTTCCCGCCTTCGCGGGAATGACGGGGCATAGGAGCAACGTCACTGGGTTCCCGCCTTCGCGGGAATGACGGTCTTCTAATGACTGTGAAAAGCCCCTCTCCCGCTTGCGGGAGAGGGGTTGGGGTGAGGGCCACCGAAGACCATGCAACAAAACACCAGAGCGTCGTCCGCCGGGCCGGGGATTGCGCAGCAGTGGGCCATGGATGGCCCACGCCCCGCCTTCGGACAGGATGTCCGACGAAGGGCGGAGCAATCACCGGCCCGGCGGACGACGCCCCTCCGCAGACGGAAACCTGCCAGTCAACGCGGCGCGATGTATCCGCCAGCCGCTCCCCTGGGCGACAACACCAGTTGCCACAGCTGCGAGTGACGGCTGCGGAAGCTGGCCATCGAGGCCGACAGGTAGAACCGCCACATGCGCTGGAAGCGCTCGTCGTAGCGGGCCGGCAATTGCGCCCAGGCGCGCTCGACGTTGTCGAGCCACGCCTGCAGGGTCAGCTCGTAGTCGGCGCCGAAGTTGTGCCAGTCCTCCATCACGAACAGGCCTTCGCAGTTCGTCGAGATCTGCGCGGCCGAAGGCAGCATCGAGTTGGGGAAGATGTAGCGCGCGATCCACGGATCGGTGACATGCACCGAGACGTTGGTGCCGATCGTGTGCAGCAGGAACAGACCGTCTTCGGCCAGCGAGCGCCGCGCCACCTCGAAGTAGGTGCGGTAGTTCTTGACCCCGACGTGCTCGAACATGCCGATCGACACGATCGCGTCGAAGCGTTCGTCGCCCTCGCCTGCTCCTGCTTCCCCTGCTCCGACTTGCCTGTAGTCCTGCAGCCGGATCTCGATCGGCAGCCCCGCGCACAGCTCGCGCGCGTAGGCAGCCTGCTCGCGCGAGACGGTCACGCCGACGCCGCTGATGCCGTAACGCTCGGCGGCGTACTTCAGTGCCTCGCCCCAGCCGCAGCCGATGTCGAGCACGCGCATCCCGGGCTTGAGGCCGAGCTTGCGGCAGACCAGGTCGAGCTTGGCCTCCTGCGCCAAATCCAGGTCGGGCAGGCGCGCACCGTCGCGGTCGCGCCAGTAGGCGCAGCTGTAGACCAGGCGACGGCCGAGCATGGCGCGATACAGGTCGTTGCCCAGGTCGTAGTGCTGCTCGCCGACGACGAAGCTGCGGCGCCGGCTTTGCAGGTTGGTCAGGTAGGCGCGCAGCCCATCGGTCCAGGCACTCACGCCGCGCACCCGGCGATCGAGGTCGGCGCTGATCAGCTTGAACAGGAAACGGTCCAGCGACGGCGTCCGCCACCAGCCATCCATGTAGGACTCACCCAGCCCGAGCGAACCCTCGACCAGGACACGGGCGAAAAAGCGCTCGTCCTCGATCTGGACGTCCCAGGGACGATTGCCGCCGACCCGGACATCGGCCAGCGACAGCAACTGCTCTACCCGACTGCGCAATGCGGACATGGCGACCTCGGTGTGCGTCTGGCCCCCCTCGGGCCTGGCCCCGCGCATCTGGCGGGCAAGCTGATCCTAGCGCGATGCCGCGCAAGGCGGCATCAACCCCCGGAAAACAGCGTCCTGTATTCGGGGGCCACGAACGGCAACAGCACGTCGGCGGGCACTTCCACCGTCTGGGTGCCGTCGGAATACGGGCCGACCTGGTACGGCGCGAACACGAAGCGCAGGCCGCCCAGCTTGCGGTCGGGCGCGACCATCGGCTCGAACAGGGCGAAGTCGGTGGGCGCCGGCTCGGTGCCGTCGTCGATCATGCGCGAGGCGTTCTTGACCACTTCGGCACGTTCCTCGGCCGGCAAGTCGTCGGCGTCGACGCGCTGCGACAGCGCCGAATGCAGTTGCTCGCGGACGTAACCGGAAATCGCCGCCCAGCCCTTGTCGTCGCGCACCAGCTCGCGCGCGGTGAGCAGGCGCTGCTGCTGCGGCAACCAGACGAAGCGGGCGATCAGCGGCGCACCGTGGGCGCCGCCGGTGTAGCTGCTGCCGTCGGCCGCGACCGCGACCACGCTGGGGGTGTTCATCAGCTCGGTGAAACTGAGCGAGAGGTCGTAGGGTGCGCTGGTCGCTCCGCCCGGCTGCCCGCGCGACTTGGCCGCCTCGATCAGGTCGGCACGTGCGGCGTCGGCGTACTTCTTCAGTTCGGCCGCCAGCGCCGGATGTTGTCCGGTCGGGACCTGGTAGCTGATGCCGATGATGTAGTCCGGCGTCGACTCGGACACATCCTTGAGTTCGACCGCGACGGGAGCGTCGGCAGTGGTGGCCGGGGTGGCCGGCGCACCCGGAGCGGGTGCGGTACTGGTCGCCGGCGCCGCCGGCTCGCCCTCGCGCTTGCAGCCGGCCAGCACGGCCAGGCCAAGCAACGACAGCATGAGCACTCGCTTCATGGGCAATCCCTTGTCGATGAGCATCAGGTTAGCGGCGGCGGCGTGATGCCCGTATGCACGCAGGGGGCGCTTCGTATCGCGCAGCGCCACGGCTGCGGTTGGCTACCACTGCGTCCGCTGCGGCAACAGCCCCTGCAGCTCGGCGTCGGTCAGGTTGCGCCACTGGCCGGGCTTGAGATGCCCGAGTTTGACGTTGCCGATGCGCACACGCAGCAGCTGTTTCACGCGCATGCCGAAGTGCGCCGCCATCAGGCGGATCTGCCGGTTGAGGCCCTGCACCAGGACGATGCGGAAACCGAACTTGCCCAGCTTGCCGGTCCTGCACGGCAGCGTCATCTGGCCGTGGACCGGCACGCCACGCGCCATGGCGCGCACGAACTCGTCGGTCACGGCATGGTTCACCACCACCAGGTATTCCTTCTCCAGCTTGTTCTCGGCGCGCAGGATCTCGTTGACGATGTCGCCGTTGCTGGTCAGCAGGATCAGCCCCTCGGAGTCCTTGTCGAGGCGGCCGATCGGGAAGATGCGCTGCTGGTGGCCGACGAAGTCGACGATGTTGTCCTTGACCCCGGCCTCGGTGGTGCTGGTGATGCCGACCGGCTTGTTGAGGGCGATGTAGACGTGCTGGCGCTTGCCCTTGACGGCCTGGCGGACCTTCAGCGGCTGCCCGTCGACCAGGACCTGGTCGCCTTCGCCGACCTCGGCGCCGATGCGCGCACGCACGCCGTTGACGGTGACCCGACCTTCGGCAATGAAGTTGTCGGCTTCGCGGCGCGAGCAGAAGCCGGTGTCGCTGATGTGCTTGTTCAGGCGCATGCGGGCAGGCGCCAGGGGCGCGGCAGTCGGGGGATGGGCGCGCATGCTGTCATACATGAGCGCGGGGGGACAGCGCCGCGGCCCGGCCAATCACCTTGGCCCACCTGGGCGCCGCGGCCGGCCAGGCCTGGGTCAGAAGCCGGGTCAGGCCAGCAGCTGGTTGTACTCGGGGTGGCGCTCCACCCAGGCAGCGGCATAGGAGCACTGCGGGTGGACGTGCCAGCCCTGCGCCTTGGCGAACTCGAACGCCTCGCGGACCAGCTCGCCGGCAATGCCGCGGCCGCCGATCGCCTCGGGCACGCCGGTATGGGTGATCACCATCTTGCTGCCCTCGCGGTAGTACTCCAGGCGGGCATCGACGCCATCGACGGTGGTCATGAACGCGCCGATCACCGGGTCATGCTGGATCTCGTGCTGGATGCTCTGGTGCTGGGTCATGGGGCCCTCTTGGTCTGGGGTCGGGCGCACGGTGCGTGCGCCCTTGATTCATTGGCAACGGTAGCTCAACGGCTGTCGCGCTTGCCCTGGTTGTGGCGGTCCTGGGTGCCGATGCTGCCCTGGATCGCCTCCATGCGGCTTTCGGCGGCATGCAGTTCCCCGGCCTTGGCGGCCGCGCTGTCGGACTGGAAGCCGGGCTTGGGGACGTGCCCGTGGGCCGGATCGAACTGCTGCCACGGCTGCGGCTGCTGGTCGCGCTCGTGCTTGGCCGCCAGCAGTTCCTGGGTATTGGCCAGTGCCTGCTCGGGGGTGATGTGCGGCTTGCTGGGGACTCGCACCGAGCGCTTGCGCGGGACCGGAGTCCTGGTCGGGGTCTTGGCCGGAGCCTTGCGTGCGGTCCGGACGACGACCTTCCTGGCAGTTGCTTTCCTGGCTGGTGCCTTCTTCGCGGCCGCCTTTCGCACGATGGTCTTGCTGGCAGCCGTCTTGCGAACCGCCTTCCTGGCGACCTTGCGGACCGAGGCGGTCTTGCGTGCCGGCGTCTTGCGGGCGGTCGTCTTCTTCACGACCTTCTTCGCGGACTTCCTGACAGCGGTCTTCTTCGCGACCTTCTTCGCGACCTTCCTGGTTGCAGTCTTCTTTGCCACGGCCCTTTTTGCTGCCGTCTTGCGCGCCGGGGTCTTGCGCGTCGCGGTCTTGGCGGTGGTCTTCTTCCGGGCCGTCCTGGCGACGACTTTCCTGGCGGACTTCTTTGCAGCCTTTTTGGCTGCGGCCTTTTTGGTTACGGCCGCCGCCGGTTTTTTCGTGGTGGCCTTGCGGGCAGTGGTCTTGCCTGCCTTCCTGATCGCCATGCCTGGCACTCCTGGGCATCGTCTGGGAAGGTTTTGGATATCACGCCCGGCATTCATGCCGGGTGAGCGGAATGCGCGCTCAAGCGCCGCTTTACGTCATCCGCTCAGTCCCGGCCGCGACCAGTAATGACCGATTGCGTCACATTTTCACGCCCGATTGCAAGCCAGACCAAGGTGAGACGGCTGGCACGGAATCTGCGTGATACAGGACAGGAAAGCCAGTACGGAGAACACCCATGACCGTGCATCACCTGACCCTCGGCCACGTCAGCGACGACGCCCTGATGGCTCGCATGTATGACCTGGCCCGCAGCGGCAAGGAAGGCTCGATCGAGTCGTCGCAGATCGACGCCGAGATCTACGCCCGCCTGCTCGAGACCTACGGCGCCGATGGCGAGACGACGTCGGACCGCCACGCGGCCTGACCCAAGTGACCAAGGCGACCGGGACGACCCGGTCGGCACCAGCTCGGGTAGCTGGGGGGCGCCCTGAGCGCGGCGGGCCTGCGTCTTGCAGGTCTGCCGCAGTCCCTCCTGCTGCCGCGATGTCCGTCCTTCTCAGCCGAAGGACGGATTCATCAGCCGCTCCAGGAAGATCGTCCCCACGCGCGGCTCCATCAGCAGCATGAACAACACGCCATAGATCGCGCCCGACAGGTGCGCGCTGTGGTTGATGTTGTCGCCTCCGCGCCGGTCCATCCAGAACGAATAGCCGACGTAGGCGACCGCGTACAGGATCGCCGGCATCGGCAGCACGAACACGATGATCAGCGACCACGGCTTGAGCAGGACGTAGGCGAACAGCACCGCCGACACCGCACCGGAGGCACCGAGACTGCGGTAGCTGGGGTCGTGGCGATGGCGCAGGTAGGTCGGCAGGATCGCGATCACTATCGCCGACAGGTAGAACAGCACGAACCCGAACGGCCCGATCAGTTGCCCGATCACGCCCTCGATCACGCGACCGAAGAAGTACAGCGTGATCATGTTGAACAGCAGGTGCGACCAGTCGGCATGGATGAATCCATGCGTCACCAGCCGGTCGTACTGGTGGTTGCGGTCGATCGCCGGCGGCCACAGGATCAGGCGGTTGAGCAGCTGCGGCCGCTCGAAGGCCAGCCACGAGACGCCCACGGTCACGGCGATCAGGATGAAAGTCAGCATCCGTTGAAGCTCCTGGCGTCGATGTCGGCAGTGGTCGGCATCATGCGCTGCGGTAGTTGTCCTGCATCGGATAGGTGCGCGCGTAAAGCGCGAACGCCGCTGCAGCAAGGAAGGCAAAGCCGGCGAAGAAGAACATCAGGAAGGCATTCTCGCTCAGGCCAGTGTTGGCGATATGCGAGATCACCGCGTCGTTGCGGACGCTGGCGTTGGTCAGCAGCACCCACAGGCTGCCGAAGGTGATGGCCAGGTACCAGAAGGCCATGATCACGCCCTTCATCGCGCGCGGCGCCTGGCTGTAGGCGAACTCCAGCGCGGTCGCCGACACCAGCACTTCGCCGAAGGTCAGCAGCGCGTACGGCAGCATCTGCCAGTCCAGCGTCACCGCATGGCCGCCATCGAGGTAGAGCTGGATCAGGCCGGCGCCGATCCAGGCCACGCCGGAAAACGCGATGCCCCAGCCCATGCGCTTGAGCGCGGTCGGCTCGTACCCGAGCTTGCGCAGCGCCGGGTACAGCACGATGTTGTTGAACGGGATCAGCAGCATCACCAGCAGCGGATTGATCGCCTGCATCTGCGCGGCGTCCTTGATCAGCCAACTCGGCCACCACCACACCTCGTGCGGCATCACCATCTCGTTGCCCTGCAGCACCCAGGTCGAGGCCTTCTGGTCGAACAGCGAGTGGAACGGCGTCGCCAGCGCGAACACGATCAGGATGCGCAGCACCGCACGCACGCCATCGACCGCGGCTTGCGGGTGCTTGCCGCGGGCGCGGTCGAGTTGCATGGAGGTGCCCACGCCACCGAAGGCGATGATCAGGCCCAGCGCCATGCAGGCGCAGATCACGAAGCCCAGCTTGGGAATCAGCAACAGCGCGCCGACCGCAAGCACGCCGCCGATGGCCGCCACGACCAGGCCAGGCCGGCCCTGCCCCGGCGACTGCGCCAGCAGCGCGGTCCGCGCCACGTGCAGGAACGAGTCCGGATCGGCCGCGGTCGGCGGCACGTTGACGTACTGCTTGCGCCCCAGCCAGAAGATGAAGGTGGCGATGAACATCAGGACGCCGGGAATGCCGAATGCCACGGCAGGGCCGTACTCGCGCAGGAAGATCGGCATCAGCAGCGAAGCGAAGAAGCTGCCGAAATTGATGATCCAGTAGAAGGCGTCGAAGACGATCTTCGCCAGGTGCTTGTTGCTCTGGTCGAACTGGTCGCCGCAGAACGACACCACCAGCGGCTTGATGCCGCCCGACCCCAATGCGATCAGGAACAGACCGGAGTAGAAGCCGCTGCGGTTGTCCTCGAAGATCGCCAGGCAGGCATGGCCGACGCAGTAGATCAGCGAGAACCACAGCACGGTCTGGTACTTGCCGAAGAAGCGGTCGGCCAGCCAGCCACCCAGCAGCGGGAAGAAATACACGCCGATGACGAAGCTGTGGAAGACGTCCTTGGCGATGCCGGCGCGTTCGGCTTCGGGTGCGTACAGCAGCAGCGTGCTGACCAGGAACGGCGTCAGGATGTTGCGCATCCCGTAGAAGCTGAACCGCTCGCAGCCCTCGTTGCCGATGATGTAGGGAATCTGCCGGGGCATCCGGCCCTGGGAATCCCCCTGGTGTTCGGCGGTGGCAGCGTTTGCGGTGGTCGTCATCTACGGCGGTCCTGCGGGTACGTTCAGGGGTTCAATGCGGGCGCGCCGCAGCCGGCAGGGCCGGCAACGGCGGAGGGGCAAGCCTACCCGATCGGCACCGGCCGTCGCTCAGGCCCAGTCGGTCAGGCCTTCGCGTTCGTACAGGGTCTTGAAGGACGGTCGTGCCTTCAGCGCATGCGCCAGTGCCGCCAGGTGCGGCCAGTCGTGACCGGGACGCGGCATGTTGCGGGTCCAGCGCATCAGCATGGCGAGGTAGAAGTCGGCCGCACTCAGGCGCTCGCCGAGCAGGTACGGGCCGTTTGCGGCCAGGTGTGCGTCCAGCCGATCCCACGCGGCCTCGACGCGGCGGCGGGTGCCTTCGCGGACCTCGTCGGCATGGGTATCGTCGATGTCGCCCGGGTACCACCACAACCGCATCGGCGATTGCACGGTGTTGGCCAGGTTCAACATCCACTGCAGGTAGGGCCCGCGCAACGGACTATCGATCGCCGGCGCCAAACCCGACTCGGCATGACGATCGGCCAGGTGCAGCACGAGCGCCGCCGCTTCGTAGAGCGGCTTGCCGTCGACGACGAGGGTCGGCACCAGGCCGTTCGGATTGAGCGCGAGGTAGTCGGCGGCCTTGTGCTGCTTCGCCTGCGTATCGACAAGACGCAGTTCGTGCGGCACTCCGATCTCGATCAGCAGCCAATGGACGACCAGGCTCGCCGCGCCGGGCGAGTAATAGAGGCTGTACATGCTTGGATCCCCGGAAGGCAATTGAATCAAGCCGGGAATGATCGCATGCGTGCGCATGCAATCCGTCATCCCGGCGAACGCCGGGATCCAGTGTCGAAGCATCAACGGCGGCGTGGCGCAGGGGGTAAAGGCCCAATGACCCTTGACCTGATGCGTTACGGGCCTGGGTCCCGGCGTTCGCCGGGACGACGGGGTTTTGCTGATGTGTTACGGGCCTGGGTCCCGGCGTTCGCCGGGACGACGGGGATCTGCTGCTGCCACACCGATGGCAGCAGCGTGACCCCGGCCAGCAAAGGGGTCGGTTCATCTCAGCTACCATGCCGCGACATTTTCGTGAGATGCCCGCGCAATGACCCGTTCGCCGCTCGCCGCCGCAACCCTCGCCGCACTGCTCACCGCTCTCCCCGCCACCGCCGCTCCCACCTCCTCCGCGCTGACCACCGTGTCCGAGCGCAGCGGCTTCGTGAAGACCGGCCGTTATGACGAGGTCATCGCACTGTGTGCCGAGTTCGCGCGGCGCTACCCCGACGCGGTGCGTTGCAGCGACTTCGGCACCACGCCCGAAGGTCGGCCGATGAAGGTGCTGGTCGTATCGAAGACCGGTGCGTTCACGCCGGAGGCGGCAAAGGCCAAGGGCTTGCCGGTCATGCTGATCCAGGGCGGCATCCATGCCGGCGAGATCGACGGCAAGGATGCCGGCTTCCTCGCGCTGCGCCAGGCACTCGATGGCGAAGCCGCCTCCGGCGCGCTCGACAAGCAGGTGCTGCTGTTCGTGCCGGTGTTCAACGTCGACGGCCACGAGCGTTTCGCCCGCTGGAACCGTCCCAACCAGCGCGGCCCGGAGGAAATGGGCTGGCGCACCACCGCGCAGAACTACAACCTCAACCGCGACTACGTGAAGGCCGACTCGGCCGAGATGCAGGCGATGCTGAAGCTGGTCGATGCCTGGGACCCGCTTGCCTACGTCGATCTGCACGTCACCGACGGCGCCAAGTTCGAACACGACGTCTCCATCCAGGTCGAACCGGTGAACAGTGGCGACGAGGCGCTGCGCGCCGCCGGCACCGCCCTGCGCGATGGCGTGATCGAACGACTGGCCGCGGAAGGTTCGATGCCGCTGCCGTTCTATCCTTCGTTCGTGAAGAGCGACGAACCCGACTCGGGCTTCGAGGACGGCGTGCCCACCCCGCGTTTCTCGCACGGCTACTTCCAGCTGCGCAATCGCCTGGGCATGCTGGTCGAGACGCACTCTTGGCGCGAGTATCCGCATCGCGTCAAGGTCACGCGCAACATCATCGTCGCCCTGCTCGACCTGGTCGCCAGCAATGGCGCGCAGTGGCAGCAGCAGACCGCTGCCGCCGACAAGCGTGCCGCCGCACTCGGCGGCCAGCCGGTCGCCCTCGACTACAAGGCCACCGACAAGAGCCGCACGATCGACTTCCGCGGTTATGCCTACACGCGCACGCCGTCGGAAGTGTCGGGTGCCTTGATGACCCGCTACGACGAGACCAGACCCGAGATCTGGAAGCTCCCGATCCGCGACCAGATCGTGCCCGACCACGTCGTCACCGCGCCGCGGGGCGGTTACCTCGTGCCGGCCGCGCATGCGGGCTGGGTTGCGGCCAAGCTCGACCAGCATGGCATCGGCTACCGCCGCCTTGCCGCCGCGCAGTCGCACGCCAAGGTCGAAGCCTTCCGCGCCGACAAGGCCAGCTTCGCCGCGCAGTCGGTCGAGGGGCATCAGCGTTTGACACTCAGCGGCCAGTGGAAGCCGGAGACCCAGGACATCGCCGCCGGTGCGTTGTTCGTGCCGATCGCCCAGCCCGAGGCGCGACTGGTCATGGCGCTGCTGGAGCCGCAGGCTCCCGACGCGCTGGTGGCGTGGGGTGAGTTCAACAACAACTTCGAACGCAAGGAATACATGGAGGATTATGTCGCCGAGGACGTGGCGCGCGAGATGCTCAAGGACCCTAAGGTCAAGGCCGAGTTCGACCAGCGCCTCAAGGACGACGCCGCCTTTGCCGCCGACCCGCAGGCGCGACTGGAATTCTTCGCCCGGCGCCACTCGTCCTGGGATTCGCGCTACCGCCTGTACCCGGTGCTGCGGACCGACGCCACGCCACGCTGACGCCTTCGCAACATTCGTGCCGCTAGGCTGGGCGTCTGCCCAGGAGATGCCCATGATCGAATCGAAGCGGTTTTCGTCGTCCCTGCCCGGCCTGTTCGGCATCGCCCTGGCGATGTCGCTGGCGGCCTGCCAGCCAGGCAGCGATTCCGGGACTGCTTCGACCGCGCCGACGCCACCGCTGACCCAGGGTGCGCACGCGATAACCGGCAGCGCCGGTTACCGCGAGCGGATCATGATGCCGCCCGGCTCGAGCCTGCGCGTGCAGCTGATCGACAACCTGCTCGCCGACACGCCCAACGCGGTGCTGTCGGACATGACGTTCAAGGATCTGTCGGGCCCGCCGTTCGCCTTCAGCCTGCCCTATGACCCGGTCAAGCTGCGCAGCGGCGGCCAGTACGGCTTGCATGCGTCGCTGATCGGGCCGGACGGCAAACCGTGGTTCGTCACCGACACGCGCACGCCGGTGGACCCTGCTGCCAATGTGCCGGTCGAATTGCAGCTGGTGCGCGTGACGTCCGCCGCGCCGGTCGCTGCCGCCGGCAAGACCAGCTACTGGCAATGCGGCGAACTTCGCCTCAGTGCCGATTTCGGCCAGCCCGAGCGGACCGTGCTGTCGTTTTCCGGTCGCGAGTTGACGATTCCTCTGGCGATGTCCGCATCCGGCGCGCGCTATGCCGACGACAAGGGCAACGAGTTCTGGACCAAGGGCGGCAGCGGCACGCTCACGCTGGCCGGCGAAGACAAGCGCGAGTGCAGCCAGGCCGATGGCCCGTCGCCGTGGGAAGCGGCCAGGGCGCGCGGCATCGGTTTCCGCGCGGTCGGTAACGAACCGGGCTGGTGGGTCGAGGTCGGCATGGGCGAGGCGCCGGTGCTGCGCGCCGAGCTCGACTACGGCGCACGCAAGATCGAGGTTGCCAACGCGCAGCCGCTCGAGGGCGGAGCGGGTTTCAGCGGCAAGACCGCCAACGGCACGCAGGTCGAGCTGAAGATCGAACGCAAGCCGTGCCAGGACGACATGAGTGGCAGTTCGTTCGAGGCCAGCGCGCAACTCAGTGCCGGCGGCAAGACGTACCAGGGTTGCGGCGCGTTCCTGAGGGACTGACTTGCGGGACTGAATGCAACGCGCTCAAGGAGGCTACGCCATGATCGAGATCCTGCCTGCACCTTCGCATGTCGGCGCTTACCATTTCAGCGGGACGCTCGACGGCGACGACTACGACCGCTGCATCGCCGACATCGAGGCGCGCCTGGCGCAGCACGCGCGCATCGGCCTGTTCTGCGACATGACCGGGTTCACCGGCCTGACCGCGCAGGCCATGGGCAAGGACCTGCGCTACGCCATGAGCAAGTTCGGTGAATACCGGCGCTTCGCCCGCGGTGCGATCATCACCGACAAGCACTGGCTGGCGCGGATCTCCGAGTTCTCCGGGCATTTCTTCCCGCACACCGAGATTCGCTCGTTCGATCCGGACGAGCGCGAAGCGGCGATGCTGTGGGCGAGCGACGTGTTGCCGGAAGGTATTTCGGCCTGAGTTTCGGTTCGTCTCCCGCCTGCGTTTTCCAGAAACATGGCTTGTGCTGCTGCGCGTTGGGCTTTCGTCTGCGGAGCGGCGTGTCGTTGCATGGTCTTCGGCGGCCCTCACCCCAACCCCTCTCCCGCAAGCGGGAGAGGGGCTAGAGAAAACCGTCATCCCCGCGAAGGCGGGGACCCAGCGGCGTTGCTCTCGACGTCATGCCCTCACCCCAACCCCTCTCCCGTAAACGGGAGAGGGGCTTTATCCCTTACTGGGTGATCGCGCGTTGCGTCCGCGATGACACGAGCTACGACATGTACTTCCAGTTGCGCGACTTGCCTTCGGCCACCCATTCGAGGGTCTGCTGCAGGCGTCGCTGCCGGGTTTCCTCGCGCTTGGCTTCGACGATCCACTCGATGTAATCGCGTCGATAGCTGGGCGGGAACGCTTCGAAATGTGCGCGTGCCTTCGCGTTCTTCTGCAACGCGGCGGCGAGATCGTCGGGAACCTCCAGCGGCGGCCTGGCCTTGGCGGCCTTGCTCGCCGGTCGCGTGCTGCCGCTGTCGATCAGCGCCATCGCCTGCTCAATGAAGCCGATCAGTTCGCGCTTGCCGGGCAGGTCCGCAAGGCGGGTGATCCGGCCGAACTGGCCCATGCCCTGCTCGCTGCGCGCGGCGCCCTCGATCTGCTCTCCCTGCCAGAAACCAAAACCGACGTGGTGCTTGAAGGCCGCCATGCCGCACAGGATCCTGCCGCGGTAGGTGAAGCTCGGCATGCCCCATTTGATCGTTTCCTCGACCTCGGGGCAGCCGCCGTGGACGACGGTCCGCAGGTGCGCGAGCAACGGCCGGGCGAACTCCGCTGACCGGGCGATATAGGCGTCGATTCGCGGGTCGAGGGCTGCCATGGACGGTTCCGGAGTGCGCGCGTCCTATTGTGCACACGCTTCCACGTTGGAACAGTCGAGGGGCACAAAATGTCACAAGCGGTAAAGGGGGAACGACCATGGCCCTGCGTGATCGACGTACTCCAGGCACCGACATCCATGTACAGCAGCGGCGCATCGGCCTGACCGGTCCGCAAGCCCGGATGCTGCTCGCCTGCGAACACTACGGCTGGAAACTGGCCTTCATCCGCGAGCCGCTGGAACACCCGACGCCGGTGCTGTTCGCCACTGCCCGCGACTTCGTCGTGGTGCGCGAGGACGGCAGCATCGACCGCGAACCGCAGATCGAGATTCGTCACTGAAGATCCGCCAATGAGCTGGCGCGGCATCACCGCTGCAGCGGCCAGCGCTCGATGATCCGGTAGGGTTGGCCGGACTGGCTGTCGATCAGGACGAAGGCGTGCACGTGCCATTCCAGCGGCGCGACGGGCGTGACGGGGATCTGGCGGCGCACGTTGCGCTGGATGGTCAGGTGGGGGCTGAAGGCAGGCGCACGTCGGACTGGCACTTCGCGCTGGCGCAGCGCAGTGCCGAGCGACTCCCATAGTTCCTGCAGGACTTCGGGCATTGCATGCGGGCCGAGCCACCAGACGTTGCTGCCGCGGAAACTGCCGGCGCAATCCAGGTCCAGTGCGAACGGCGGCAGTTGTACCTGTGCTCCCGCCGCGCAGGCGCCATCGACCAGTGCCTGCGGCAACGATTCGAAATCGCCCAGGAACTGCAGTGTCATGTGGTAGCGCGCGGCATTGAGCCGGCGTCCACCCGGCGCGAGTTCGCGCTCCAGGCGCGCCGCTGTCTCGTCGATCGAATGTCGCAGCGCATCGTCCGGCCACAGGGCGAAGAACAGGCGATGGATCTGCGACCCGCTGCTCATGGCAACGTCGTGCCGGCCGGCGCGGTGCCGGTCAGCGTCCTGGCGGCGGCGCCTGCTTGCGCAGGTAATCCGCCAGTCCGCGCAGTTGCAGGCCCTGCACCTGGTCGACTACCGGCGCGAACTTGCCAAGGTCGTCAGGCGAGTAGCCGCCGGCACGGTAGTACAGGGTGATACGCGTGCCGCCGCTTTCGGCCGCGGCCAGGCGGAACTCCAGTACGCCGCCGATGCCCATCCCCTGCAGTGGCCCAAGGCCGCCAAGCATGCGCAGGGTCTTGCCCGGATCGACGAAGCTGACGGTCAGGTGCTGCGCCTGCTGCGATCCTGCGATCTCGCAGAAGCAGCCGCCGGCGCGTGCATCGATGGAAAGTTTCGATGCCTTGCCCCACCAGGTGTGGTCCTTCGGCCACCAGCGATCGACATCGCCGACCAGTGCCTTCCACGCAGTGTCCGCGTCGACGGGCACCACTTCGCTGTTCTCGACGGTGAATCCAGTCGGCGACGAATCCTTGACCGCCGCCGTTGCCGGCAGGGACGCGCAGGCGAGAGCCACGAGGATCGCGATATGCCAAGGTTGCATGCATCACCTCCAGCCGGTTTCCGCGCAATTAACCCATCGGCCCTCTGCCGCCGCAAGTGCGTCAACGCGCCCAATGTCCAACCGGGACGCTGAGGGCCTGGATCCCGGCGTTCGCCGGGACGACGTGACAGTGCTGATGGATTACGGGCCTGGGTCCCGGCGTTCGCCGGGACGACGGTCAGGGGCAAAGTCGCTGGGTCCCCGCCATTGCGGGGATGACGGATAAGGGCGTCCCGCATTCGCGGGGATGCGCTGCAAGTCAGGCGTCCAGTTCGCTCCAGCGCGCGTAAGCCCCGTCCAGATCCAGCTGCGTCTGCGCCAGCAACGCGTTGTGCGCGTTGATCGCCGCCGCATCACGCTGGAAGAACGACGGCTCGTTCATCTGCGCAGTGAGCTCGGTCAGCTTGTTCTCCAGGGACTCGATCCGGGCCGGCAACTGCTCCAGCTCGCGCGTTTCCTTGTAGCTGAGCTTGCGCTTGGGTGCAGCGGCCGGAGCGGCTGCCACCGGCGTGGCCGGGGCCAGGGTCGGCCTGGCCGGCACGTTGACCGAAGGCACCGGGCGCTGTCGCAGCCAATCGGTGTAGCCGCCCACGTACTCGCCGACGCGACCCTCGCCTTCCATGACCAGGGTCGAGGTCACGACGTTGTCGAGGAAGTCGCGATCGTGGCTGACCAGCAACAACGTACCCGGGTACTCGCCGAGCATTTCCTCGAGCAGTTCCAGCGTCTCGACGTCCAGATCGTTGGTCGGTTCGTCCATCACCAGCAGGTTGGACGGCTGAGCAAACAGCTTGGCCAGCAGCAATCGGTTGCGCTCGCCACCGGACAGGCGCGTGATCGGTGCGCGCGCACGCTCGGGCGTGAACAGGAAATCCTGCAGGTAGCCGATGACGTGCTTGGACTTGCCGCCGACTTCGACGAATTCGCGGCCTTCGGCGACGTTCTCCAGCGCATTCCAGTCCTCGCGCAAGGTCGCGCGGTACTGGTCGAAATAGGCCACCTGGATGTTGCTTCCGAGCTGGATCTCGCCGGCGTCGGGCTTCAGTTCGCCCAGCAGCAGCTTGATCAGCGTGGTCTTGCCGCTGCCGTTGGGGCCGATCAGGCCGATGCGGTCGCCGCGGAAGATGGTCGTCGACAGATCGGTGATGAGCTGGCGCTCGCCATGGCCGAAGCTCACGCCCTTGGCTTCGACGACCTTTCGTCCGGACGACTCGCCCTGCGCCAGGGCCATCTTCACGTTGCCGGTCAGGTCGCGGCGCTGCATGCGCTCCACGCGCATGGCCTTCAGGCGTCGCACGCGGCCTTCGTCGCGCGTGCGACGGGCCTTGATGCCCTGGCGGATCCACACTTCTTCCTGCGCCAGCATCTTGTCGAAACGCGCGTTTTCCTGCGCTTCGGCGTTGAGCCGCTCTTCCCGGCGCCGCTCGTAGTTGGCCCAGTCGCCGGGCCAGCTGGTGACCTGGCCGCGGTCGATCTCGACGATGCGCGTGGCCAGCGAACGCAGGAAGCGGCGGTCATGGGTGACGAAGAGCAATGCGCCCTGCCAGCCCTTGAGGAAGGTCTCCAGCCAGTCGATCGCTTCGATGTCGAGGTGGTTGGTCGGCTCGTCCAGCAACAGCAGGTCCGGCGCCGATACCAGCGCGCGGGCCAGCAGCACGCGGCGCTTGAGTCCGCCCGACAGGCTCGAGAACAGCGCGTCGCCATCCAGGCCAAGGCGTTCGAGGGTCTCGGTCACGCGCTGGTCGAGCGACCAGCCGTTGGCGTCCTCGATCTTGGCCTGGACCTTGGCCAGCGCGTCAGTGTCGACATGGTCGGCGTGGATGAGGTGATGGTATTTGGCCAGCCACGCGCCCAGGTCGCCCAATCCGCCGGCGACCACGTCCCAGACGTCGCCGCCGGCGTCGCTGGGCACTTCCTGCTCCAGCCGCGCCACGCGCACGCCGCCCTCGCGGCGGACTTCGCCGCCGTCGGCCTGGATCTCGCCGGCCAGCAGGCGCATCAGGGTGGATTTGCCGGCGCCATTGCGCCCGATCAGGGCGATGCGCTCACCGGCTTCGATGGACAGGGCTACATTTTCCAGCAGCAGCGGGCCGCCGACGCTGTAGTCGACGTTTTGCAGGGTCATCAGGGGCATCCGGGCATTCTACGTGGCGCCGGCCGTCGCAGTGCATGCCGTCGCAGTGCCAAGCGCGTTGCCGGCGGCGCATACTTGGTGCCAGGCCGCAGCGCGGTGCCGTGGCCACCTGACCAGGGGAAAACCATGAGCAAGGGCATGGATCGCAAGAAGGAAACCAAGAAGAAGCCGGCGAAGACGATGAAGGAAAAGCGCGCCGAGAAGAGCGAGAAGAAGGCCGCCAAGTCCTGATCGGGCTAGTCCCGAATCGCGGCGATCGCGCCGGCAAGCACGGCACGTGGCAAGGGGCGACTGGAACCAGCCGCCCCGGCGCCCGCGACGGGATGAGTGCAAGCCGATGAACTCCCCGCTGCATGCCCTCGCCGCTCCCGCCACCGCGCGGATACGCCGCTGGGTCCTGGGCGCCTTCCCGCGCGGCCAGAGCGGCATCGATTACGACCACCCTCCCGGCGACCCGGGCCTGTTCGGCGCCGACAGCGTCACCTGGCGCATCCACGCCGACTTTCCCGGGATGCTCTCCGGCGGCCTGTGCGCGCTGATCCTGCAGACCCTGCACCCGCTGGCGCTCGCGGGGGTCTGGGACCATTCGCAGTTCCGCACCGATCTGCTCGGGCGCCTGCGTCGCACCACCAACTTCGTCGCCGGCACGACCTACGCCGGGCGTGCCGAAGCTGAACGCCTTATTGCCCACGTCGATTCCATTCATGCCCGGGTGCGCGGCGTCAGTGCCGACGGGCGGCCCTATCTGGCCCGGGATCCGCGTCTGCTGACCTGGGTGCACGTCACCGAAAGCTACGGATTCCTCGAGGGATTCCGCCGCTATGCGCCGATGTCCATGCCCGACGGTGTCGCCGATCGCTATTTCGCCGAATCGCGCCGCGTCGCCGAAGCGCTGGGGGCGCGCGACGTGCCCGGTTCGCAGGCCCAGGTCGCCGAGTATTTCGCCAGCGTGCAGGGCGAGCTGCGCTTCGACGAGCGCTCGCGCGAAGTGCTGGCGGTACTGGCAAAGATCCAGCTGCCAGTGCCGGCCGCCGGTCTGTCGCGGGATCTGTTCCTTGGCGCGGCAACTGCGTTGTTGCCGTCCTGGGCGACGGCACGGCTGCCACTGTCGCGCCGGCAACGCTTGCAGGCCGCGGTGGCGGCACGGACATTGCGCACGATCGCACCGCTGTTCCGCCTGGCGCTCAACGACGGCGTCGCTCCACGTGCTTGCCGGCGCCTGGGCATCGACGAGTCAGTGCTCGAGCGCTGGCCCGGGCACAGCCAGTAAATGTGCAGCAGCCCGGCCGTCAACGGCCGGCCGGGCTCAGGAACTGCACGACAGCATCGAACAACCGGCCCGTTCGCGTGCCCAGTCAGGCCGGCGCGCGGCGAACGCTTCGCGGCCCGGCTGTTCATCGTAGGGGTGGCGCATCACGTCGAGCAGTTCGGCGACGCCGGTAAAGTCGCCTTCGGTGGCGCGATCGATGGCCTGTTGCGCCAGGTAATTGCGCAGCACGTAGCGCGGGTTGGCTGCATTCATGCGCGCACGGCGCTCGGTTGCCGACATGGCCTGTTCGCGCAACCGGAGAGCGTAGCGGCCCAGCCATTCGTGCAATGCCGGCGCGGCGGCGTCACGCCGCGCTTCGTCGTAGAACGCCTCGCGCAACGGCGCCGGGTCCAGCGTGTCGATGTCGAAGTCGGCCAGGCCACGGAAGAACAGGGTCATGTCGACTTCCGCCTCGGTCATCAGGTCCTGCAGCGCCTGCATCAGGCCGACGTCCTCGTCGCGACACTCGCTCAGGCCGAGCTTGCGCGCGATGTTGTCGCGGTCGGCGGCGGTGTAGGTCTCGACGAAGCGGCGCAGGCCGTCCTGCAGCGGCTCGACGCCGTCGAACAGCAGCGACAGCGCGCCGGCAAAGCGCCCCAGGTTCCAGTAGGCCACCTGCGGTTGCTGGCCGAAACGGTAGCGGCGGTGGTGGCGGTCGGTGGTGTTGGGTGTCCAGCCCGGATCGAAATTGTCGACCCAGCCATAGGGACCGTAGTCGATGGTCAAACCGAGGATCGACATGTTGTCGGTGTTCATCACGCCATGGACGAAGCCGACCCCCATCCAGTGCGCGACCATCACCGCGGTGCGCTCGCACACCTGCGCGAACCATTGCGCGTACAGGGCCTGGCCCTGCCCGCGCAGCTCGGGGAAATCGCGGCGGATGCAGAAATCCACCAGTTGCCGCAGCAGTTCGACGTCGTCGCGCGAAGCCGGCAGCTCGAAGTTGCCGAAGCGAATGAACGACGGCGCCACACGGCAGACGATCGCGCCGTGCTCCAGCTCGGGGTGGCCGTCGTAGAACATGTCGCGCTCGACCCACTCGCCGGTGCCGACCAGGCTCAGCGCGCGCGTCGTCGGCACGCCCAGGTGATGCATGGCCTCACTGCACAGGAACTCGCGGATCGAGGAACGCAGCACCGCGCGGCCGTCGGCGCTGCGCGAGTACGGCGTCGGCCCGGCGCCTTTGAGTTGCAGCTCCCACCGCTCGCCGGCGGCGTTGATGATCTCGCCCAGGCTGATCGCGCGTCCGTCGCCCAGTTGCCCGGCCCACACCCCGAACTGGTGACCGCCGTAATTGGCCGCGAACGGCTCCATGCCCGCCATCAGCGCGTTGCCGGCAAACACCTGGGCGAACTGCGGCGAGGCGACATCGGCCTCGCTGAAGCCCAGGCGCCGGGCCATCTCGGCCGAATGGGCCAGCAGCCGCGGTGCCGCCACCGGCGTGGGATCCACGCGCGAGTAGAGGGCACCGTGGACCTGGCGCACGCCCGGGCCGGTGTCCGGATCGGCGGGCAGGTCGCGGACGAAGGCGTTGTCGAACTCGAGTGTGGGCATGGTCACCGCTGCAATATGGGGCGTCGCCGCTGGCCCGGCCAGCGCTCGCAGGCCTGATGTGCGGGCCTCACGGGGTTTTTCCAACGCTTCGCGCCAGTTGCGCCGGACGTCCGTCAATGCGCCGTACACGGGCAAATCAACCTCGATGCCCTACACTGGTCACCCGCACAACGAGATCGCCCATGGCAAAGCCCAATTACTCCTTCGAAAAGCGCCAGCGCGAAATCGCCAAGAAAAAGAAGCAGGACGAGAAGCAGGCCAAGAAGCAGCAGGCCCGTGACACCGCCAATCCTCCAGGCAACCCCGAGCCCACGGAAAGCGGGTCCGGCAACAAGTCCTGACGTGGACCCATCCCCGGCCGGCGCGCCTGAGCCGGCAGGCGCGGCGGAATTCATGATGACAACCGCGTAGGAGCGAGCTTGCTCGCGATCCCACGTATCTGTCCCGCACGCGCCTGATCGCGAGCAAGCTCGCTCCTACGCGGGGCGGTGAGAACGCTACACCCGGCCGACACACCGCAGTCCGGTACACTGTGCGGTCTTCCGACCGGCGTTCGCCGGCGCTGCCGAGCCTCCCCCATGAGCGCCGAGACGCCCAACACCCCTTCCACGGACCCGTCCGCGGACACCCCGCCCATCAAATTCGCCGACCTGGGCCTGCCCGAACCGCTGATGCGCGCCCTGGCCGATGTCGGCTACGAGTCGCCCTCGCCGATCCAGGCGGCCACCATTCCGCCGCTGCTGGAAGGCCGCGACGTGCTTGGCCAGGCCCAGACCGGCACCGGCAAGACCGCCGCATTCGCCCTGCCGGTGCTGGCGCGCATCGACCCGAACCAGCGCGCACCACAGACGCTGGTGCTGGCGCCGACGCGTGAACTGGCCATCCAGGTCGCCGAGGCCTTCCAGAAGTACGCCCATCACCTGCCCGGCTTCCAGGTCCTGCCGATCTACGGCGGCCAGAGCTACTACCCGCAGTTGCAGGCGCTCAAGCGTGGCGTGCAGGTCATCGTCGGCACGCCCGGCCGTGTCATCGACCATCTTGAGCGCGGCTCGCTCGATCTGTCGCAGCTGCGCTGCCTGGTCCTGGACGAAGCCGACGAGATGCTGCGCATGGGCTTCATCGACGACGTCGAGGCGGTGCTGAAGAAGACCCCGGAGACGCGCCAGGTCGCGCTGTTCTCGGCGACCATGCCGTCGCAGATCAAGCGCATCGCCCAGACCTACCTGAAGGACCCGGTCGAGATCGCGATCAAGTCCAAGACCTCCACCGCGGCCAACATCCGCCAGCGCTACTGGGCGGTCAGCGGCGTACACAAGCTCGATGCCATCACCCGCATCCTCGAGGCCGAACCGTTCGACGCGATGATCGTGTTCGCGCGCACCAAGCTGGCGACCGAGGAGCTGGCCGACAAGCTGGCCGCACGCGGCATTGCCGCCGCCGCGATCAACGGCGACGTGGTGCAGGCGCAGCGCGAGAAGACCATCCAGAACCTCAAGGACGGCAAGATCGACGTGCTGGTCGCCACCGACGTGGCCGCGCGCGGCCTCGACGTGGAACGCATCAGCCACGTGCTGAACTACGACATCCCCTACGACACCGAAAGCTACGTGCACCGCATCGGCCGTACCGGCCGTGCCGGCCGCAAGGGCGAGGCGATCCTGTTCGTCACCCCGCGCGAGCGCGGCATGCTGCGCGCGATCGAGCGCGCCACGCGCCAGCCGATCGAGCAGATGCAGCTGCCGACGGTGGAAACGGTCAACGAGCAGCGCGTCAACCGCTTCCTCGGCCGCATCACCACGGCGCTGGAATCGTCGGACGTGAGCCAGTTCCGCGACCTGGTCGAACGCTACGAGCGCGAGCAGAACGTGCCGGCGGTGGAGATCGCCGCTGCCCTGGCCAAGCTGGTGCAGGGCGACATGCCGCTGCTGCTGGACGTCACCGCCGAGCGCCTGCGTCCGCACACGCCCAGCTTCGACCGCCCCGAGCGTGGTGCGCGCGAGCAGTCGCCACGCGATCGCTACGAGCGTGGTCCGCGTGACGGTCAGCGCGAGCCGCGCCGCGAGCGCGATGCCGCACCGCGTCCGCCGCGTGAGTTCACGCCGAGTGAAAGCCGGCCACGTGAGCCCCAGCAGCGCGATGAGCGTCCGCGCCACGCCGATCGCCAGTTCACGCCGCCGTCCGCCGGCGAGCGTTCGTTCGAGCGTCCGGTCAATGTCGCCGAGTCGATGTTCGACGACGAAGGTTCGGCACAGCATCGCCACGAGCCGCGCGAGCACCGCGAGCCGCGCGGCGAGCGCGCCCCGGAAGTGGGCATGGAGACCTTCCGCATCGAGGTCGGCCACACGCATGGCGTCAAGCCGGGCAACATCGTCGGCGCCATCGCCAACGAGGCCGAGCTGGAGAGCCGCTTCATCGGCCGCATCGACATCCGCGACGACTTCAGCCTGATCGATTTGCCCGAAGGCATGCCGCGCGAGGTCATGGACCATCTCAAGCGCGTGCGCGTCGCCGGCCAGCAGCTGCGCATCAGCCGCGCCGACGAGGACAGCGGCCATGGCCAACGTCCGCACGGCCGATACGGTGATGCACCGCGAAGCTTCGACGACGATCGCCGGCCACCGCCGCGCGGCCCGCGTCCGCACGGCGGCCACAAGCCTCATGGCAGCGGTCCGCGCAAGCCGTTCAAACCGCGCTGATGCAACCGCGCTGATCCAGCGAGCCACCACCCTCCACCGCGGTAGCCGATGCACCTGATCCTGTTCAGCGCGCTGTGCAGCGTGCTCGTCGCGGTGGTCCTCAAGCTTGCGCCACGATTCCGTCTGGACGTGGCGCAGCTGGTGACCTGGAACTACCTCGCTGCCACCGCACTGAGCGCGTTGCTGCTCAAGCCGTCGCTGGCGAGCCTGGCTACACCGCAGGCGCCTTGGGCCGCACTGCTCGGCCTGGCGGTGGTGCTGCCATCGCTGTTCCTGGTGCTCGCCGCGTCGGTACGCACCGCCGGCATCGTCCGCACCGACGTGGCGCAGCGGCTTTCACTGCTGCTGTCGCTGCTGGCGGCATTCACCCTGTTCGGCGAATCGGTCGATGCCACGCGCATGGTCGGGCTGGCATTGGGCCTGCTGGCCGTGGCCGGCATCGTGGTCAGGCCGCGAAACGACGACACCGTCGCCGCATCGGGCGGGACCGGCATGGGCCTGCTGCTGGTGGTCTGGGTCGGCTTCGCCGTGGTCGACGTGATGCTCAAGCGCATCGCGCTGGCCGGCACGCCATCACTGGCGGCGCTGCAGGTGGCGTTCGCGATCGCCTTCGTGCTGATGCTGGGCTGGCAGGCGGTTCGCCGCTGGCGCGGACAGGCGCAGCCGAGCCTGCGAAACTTCGGCGCCGGCCTGCTGCTGGGCCTGCTGAACTTCGGCAACATCGTCTTCTACGTGCGCGCGCACCAGGCCTTCCCGGACAACCCGTCGGTGGTGTTCGCGGCGATGAACATCGGTGTGGTCGTGCTGGGCACGCTGGTGGGCGTGTTTGCCTTCGGCGAGAAGACCAGCCTGTGGAACCGCGCCGCGATCGTCCTGGCCGTCGTCGCCATTGCCGTGATCGCCGTGGCACCGCGCGCCTAGCCCTACCGGCCGCGGCACGGGATTTGGCATAGTCGGGCTATCGACCCGCCCCGCCCTGTCCGCGCCATGCCCCGCCTGCTCGTCTTCCAGCACGTCGCCGCCGAACCGCTCGGCACCCTGGACCCGCTGATCCGCCGGCGCGGCCATCGCATCCGCTTCGCCAACTTCGAGCGCCAGCCCGACTTCCAGCCCAACGTCGACCGTTACCGCGGGCTGATCGTGCTGGGCGGCCCGATGAACGTCGAAGACCAGGCGCAGCGCCCGCACCTGCGCACCGAACTGATGGCGATCGAACGCATGCTCGAACAGGGCAAGCCGGTGCTGGGCATCTGCCTGGGCGCGCAATTGCTGGCGCACGTGCTGGGCGCACCGGTGCGGCGCCACCACCAGGCCGAGATCGGCTGGTACCCGCTGCAGACCACCGCCGCCGGACGCGCCGACCCGGTGTTGTCGCCATTGGGCGACACCGCGCCGGTATTCCAGTGGCACCGCTACAGCTTCGAGGTCCCGCAAGACGCCGAGCACCTGGCGCGCACGGATGGGTGCGAGCAGCAGGCGTTCCGCTATGGCGACAATGCCTATGGCTTCCAGTTCCATCTGGAGATGGACGAGCGCCTGATCGAACGCTGGCTGGCCAATCCGGCGTATCGCGACGAGCTTGCCGAGTTGGCGGGGCTCGATCCGGCGCAGGCGAGCGAGGAGACGATCCGGCAGAAGACGCGCGAGCACATAGCGGCGATGCAGACGCAGGCCGACAACGTGTTCAACCGCTTCCTCGACCTGGTAGGCAGGCCGCAGCGCAGGCATACGTTGCCGTCGCGCGAGTGGACGTGATCACCGTCGTCCCGGCGACGCGCATCCACCCTTCTCACCGTCGTCCCGGCGAACGCCGGGACCCAGGCCCGCAGCCCGTCACCCTCGTCACGTCATCCCGGCGAACGCCGGGATCCATTTTGACCTTGCCGCTGCTCCGGTTTCTCTTGCGTGCGTGATGGAGGGAGGAGGTGGGGTGTATTCCGCGAACCTCCGCTTCGCTCCGTTAACTGTTCGCGAAATACACCCCACCCCCTCCTTCCGGAAGCCGCGGTTGTTTCATTGACTTCGCGTGTCGCCGCGCCGGCATTGGCTGCGTGACACGACTGCAAGGGTCGGGCTCGGGCTGTGCCGATACCGGGCGGTGTCTGCGCCCTCGCCCGGTCGGGAGCTCGGTCCCGGACGCCCGCTGGAGGGTGAGGTGATTTCAAACCCGCCCGAGCAGAGTCACTGGGTTCCCGCCTTCGCGGGAATGACGGGCAAGAGCAACGTCCATGGGTTCCCGCCTTCGCGGGAATGACGAGCATCAGAGCAACGACACTGGGTCCCCGCCTTCGCGGGGATGACGGTCTTCCAGCAACGGTAAGAGCCCCTCTCCCGCTTGCGGGAGAGGGGTTGGGGTGAGGGCCGCCGAAGACCATGCAACGAAATGCCGGCGCGTCGTCCGCAGACGCAAGCCCCCAAGAGCAACGGCAAGGTCAAAATGGGTCCCGGCGTTCGCCGGGACGACGGTGAGGGAGTGGATGGGCTGCGGGCTTGCAGTCGGCTACAGCTCGAACCGGCTCTCGAAGCGCCGCTCCTGCCCACTTAGCGGATCGACGAACTGCAACGAGCGCGCCAACAGTTTCAGCGGCCTGGCGTAATCATCGGCCATGAGGTCGAGGCAATCGGGATACAGCGGATCGTTGAGGATCGGCGCACCCAGCGCCGCCATGTGCACGCGCAACTGGTGCTTGCGACCGGTGACCGGCTCCAGCCCGTAGCGCCAGATGCCTTCGCCACGCGATATCACATCGATGCGGGTTTCACTGTTCGCGGCACCCTCGCCTTCGCGCATCCGGAAGAACGGCTCACCGCGCTCCAGATGCGACCTGCGAACCATCGGGAATGCAGCCTCCGGTAGCGCCAGTGCGAGCGCCTCGTAACGCTTGCTGATCCTGCGCTGCGGAAACAACGCCTGATACAGCGCGCGCGAGTCCGCTCGCGCCGAGAACAACACCACGCCCGCCGTGCCTCGGTCGATACGGTGCAGCGGCACCAGGTCCGGGTTACCCAGGCGCCGCACCAGCCTGGCCAGCAGCGTGTGCTCCACATGCCTACCGGCCGGTGTCACCGGCAGGAAATGCGGCTTGTCGACGACGACCAGGTGCTCGTCGACATGCAGCACGATCTCGTCGAACGGAATCTCCGCTTCGCTCTCGACTTCGCGGTAGTAGGTCAGCTCCGCGCCGACCCGGTACGCGGCATCGGCCGCCACCGCCCGACCGTCGGCATCACGGACCAGCCCGCGCTCGATCCGGTCGAGCCAGTGTGCGCGCCCGATCGCCGGGAACCGCGCGCACAGGCCCTCCAGCACCGTCAACCAGGGTCCGGGCGGCAGTTGCAGGCGGCTGGCGGCCACGCCATTGCGATGGGAAGGGAGCGATTCCACGGACGCATTGTCCCCCTAACGGCGGCCTCCCCGTCGCAATCGCCATGAGAACGGCACGCCACCGCGCCAGCGCCTAGAATGCGCGCTGTTTTCCTGCCCCCTCCGGATGTACCCCATGGCGCTCAAGGCCACCGTGGTAAAGGCCGAGCTGCAAGTCAGCGACCTCGACCGCCATCACTACGCTACCTACAACCTCACCCTCGCCCAGCATCCGTCCGAGACCGAACAACGGCTGATGGTGCGGCTGCTCACCTATGCCCTGTTCGCCGAGGATCGGCTGGAATTCGGCCGCGGCCTGAGCAGCGAGGACGACCCGGACATGTGGCGGCGCGACTACACCGGCGAGATCGAGCAGTGGATCGACCTGGGCCAGCCCGACGAGTCGCGCATCCGCAAGGCCTGCGGCCGCGCGCGCCAGGTCGTGGTGGTCAACTACGCCGGCCGCGCCTCGGATATCTGGTGGGAAAAGAACAGCTATGCGCTCAAGCGCCTGAAGAACCTCACCGTCATCGACATCGGCGCCGACACCGTCGAGGCCCTGGCCGCCGTGCAGCAGCGCGGCATGCGCGTGAACGTGCTGATCCAGGACGGCGAAGTGCAATGGCTGGGCGAAGGCCACTCCTTCACCTTCCGTCCCGTCACCCGCATGGCCTCCGACGAGGAAGCCGCTCGGGCATGACCGGGCACTACGACGTCGCGATCATCGGCGGCGGCGCAGCCGGACTGATGTGCGCGCTGACGGCTGGTCAGCGCGGCAAGCGCGTACTGGTGGTCGATCACGCCAACCGCGTCGGCAAGAAAATCCTGATGTCCGGTGGCGGCCGCTGCAATTTCACCAACACCGGCACTACCCCGGCCAGTTTCCTCTCGGCCAACCCGCATTTCTGCAAGTCGGCGCTGGCGCGCTACACGCCGTGGCACTTCATCGAGATGGTCGAGCGCCACCGCATCGCGTATCACGAGAAGGAACTCGGCCAGCTGTTCTGCGACATCTCCTCCAAGCTGATCGTGAAGATGCTGGTCGACGAGTGCCACGCTGCCGGCGTGCGCATCGAGACCAGTTGCAGCATCGAGCGGGTCAGCCATGGCGAGGGCGAAGGCGCCAGCTTCCGCCTGCATACCAGTCATGGCGCGTTTGCCGCACCGGCACTGGTGGTGGCCAGCGGCGGCCTGTCGATCCCGTCGATGGGCGCCAGCGGATTCGGCTACGAGCTGGCCCGCCAGTTCGGCCATGCCGTACTGCCCACCCGCGCCGGGCTGGTGCCGCTCACGCTCAGCGGCAAGCACCTCGAGCGCCTGGCCGACCTCAGCGGTGTCGCACTGCCGGTCACGGCCCACTGCAACGGCCAGTCCTTCAGCAATTTCATGCTGGTGACTCATCGCGGCATCAGCGGCCCGTCGATCCTGCAGATCTCCTCGTACTGGCAACCGGGCGACGACCTGCGCCTGGATTTGTTGCCAGGTCGCGACGCGCTGGAAGCCTTGCAGCAGTGGCAGCACGAGCGCCCCGCTGCCGAACTCAAGACCGTGCTCGGCGAAGTGATGCCCAAGCGCTTCGCCCAGCGCCTGTGCGAGGTGTGGCTGCCGAACCGGCCCATGAAGCAATTCAACCCACCGCAACTGCGCGAGATCGCCGAGGTGCTGTCGAGCTGGCCGCTGGTCGCCAGCGGCAGCGAGGGCTACCGCACCGCCGAGGTCACGCTCGGCGGCGTCGACACCGACGAACTGTCGTCCAGCACCATGCAGTCCAGGCGCGTGCCCGGGCTGTATTTCATCGGCGAAGTAGTCGACGTGACCGGCTGGCTGGGCGGCTACAACTTCCAGTGGGCATGGGCTTCCGGCCACGCGGCGGGCATGGCGGTGTGACTTCAGCGCTGCGCGCATCGATGTAGGAGCGAGTTTGCTCGCGATCACCCTCTGCCGTTCCCGATCCGCCTGATCGCGAGCAAGCTCGCTCCTACAGGGCGGTGACGCGCATCTGGCATTCCATCACCACCATCGCCGCGCCATTGGGCACGCACATCGACGGACTGGAATCGAGCACCAGCGCGCGACCGCCGGCGAATACGCGAGTGCTGCCCTGCAGCCATTGCCCGCCGGTGCAGCGCAATGCTTCGGCTGGCCACGGCAGGTTGCAGTGGGCGATGGTGTAAGGCGCGGCAATCGTCACCACCGGCCGCCCCGACACCGTCACGCGCGAATAGGGCGCGGTCGGCGTGGCCGGGCCGCCATGGGCACAGGCGACGCTCGCGCCGAGATGAAGGATCGCTCCGCCCATGGCTACACCACCGTCAGCGCGCCGTCGTTGATGGTCACCATCGTCCCGGCCAGGACGATGCTGGCGCCGCGGCCGTTGCTGATGGTGATGCCCGCCTCATTGACCGCGATGGTGGCCCCGTTCTGCGCGCGCAACAGCACGCCACCGTCGGGCCCGGGCAGGTCCGAAATCAGCACCGAATTCTGGCCGGGTGTCTGCAGCAGCATCGCCGGCACGCCCTGGCCGGCCGGGGCGATCACCGGCAGCTCGCCGGCATCCACCCAGTAGCCGCCGACCCAGATCGGCAATTCGGCATCGCCCTGCTCGAACTCCACCCAGACCGGTGCCCCGATCGCCGGCAGCAGGAACAGGCCGCTTTGATGGCCGGCCACCGGCACGCACGGCATGGCCCAGCGCGAGCCACCGCCATCGATGACCTTGGGCACCTGCACCAGCACGCGTCCGAGCTGCAGTGGATCGATGTTGTCGACGACCACGCCACGGTGCTTGCCGTAATGCCGGAGGGGAGCTGTCTTTGTCTGGTGCGGCATTCGACTGGATTCCCGCGTGGTTCCTGTACGTGCGGCTCCCCCGTGAACACTAAACGTGAACAGCCCTGCACGCAGGCCAGTGCGGCAGGCGCCTGCCGTTCGTCGCTATTCTCAACTAGATGGTTGACAATCACGGCCGACGCCGCAATCCTCAACCACATGGTTGAAGGTAACTCCCAGCGTCTTGACGCGATCTTCCACGCCCTGTCCGACCCGACGCGGCGCGAGATGCTGCGCACCCTGTCCCGGCAGCAACGCAGCGTCGGCGAGCTGGCGGCCCCGTTCGACATCTCGCTGGCGGCGGCGTCCAAGCACATCAAGGTTCTCGAGCGTGCCGGCCTGGTGCAGCGCGAAGTACAGGGTCGCATCCACACCTGCCGGCTCGATGCCGGCCCCCTCCACGCCGGGCTGGAATGGATGCGCCACTACGAGCGCTTCTGGAACGAGCGACTCGATGCCCTCGATGCGCTGCTCAAGGCCGAGGACCGTGTTGCCGCGGCCACGTCGCCAGCCACCGCCAAACCCGCAAAGAAGCCCTCCAGGAGCAAGTGATGAATCCTGTCATCGTCCGCGTCAGCCATCGATTCGACGCCGCGCCCGAACGTGTATTCGATGGCTGGCTCGACCCGGCCACGGCCGGACGCTGGCTGTTCGCGACCGCCGACGGGCAGATGCAGCGGGTGCAGATCGAGGCGCGCGTGGGCGGTCGTTACGCCATCGTCGAGCGGCGCCCGAACGGCGATGCCGAGCACTTCGGGCGCTACCTGGAGATCGACCGTCCGCACCGGCTGGTCTTCACCTTGGCCATGGAAGAGGACACCGACCAAGGCGATCGCATCACTGTCGAGATCACCGCCGACGGCAACGGCAGCCTGCTCACCCTTACCCACGAAATGGCAGCCGAGCACGCCGAATACGCGAAGCCAGCCGAATCGGGCTGGACGATGGTGCTGGCCGCACTCGATCGCCATCTCGCCTGACGCGCATCAGCACCGAAGGAGTTCCCTATGAATCTTCCACACCCCAACGATGACTTCGGCGTCGTCACCGCGGCCGACACCGTGCGCATCGAACGCACGCTACCTGGGCCGATCGAGCGTGTCTGGGCCTACCTGACCGAGTCGGACAAGCGCGGCACCTGGCTCGCCTCCGGCGAGATGGAGCTGCACGCCGGTGGCCGCGTCGACATGGAGTTCCGCAACTCGGAACTGACCGATAACGACGCCCCGCCACCGCAGAAGTACGCGCAATACGCAGGCCCAAGCCAGATGCACGGCCGCATCATCGCCTGCGATCCGCCGCGCCTGCTGGAATACTCCTGGGGCGAAACCGATTCGGACTCGCAGGTGCGGTTCGAGCTCACGCCGCGCGGCAAGGACGTGCAACTGGTCGTTATGCACAGCCGCCTCGTCACGCGCGAAGGCATGATGAGCGTTGCCGCGGGCTGGCACACGCACCTGGGCATCCTCGCCGATCGCCTGGCCGGTCGCACGCCGCCGGGGTTCTGGGCAACGCATGCGCGCGTGGAGGCGGAGTACGAGCGGCGGATTCCGAGCGACCTGTCGTCATGAGCCTTGGGCTGTCATCCCGGCGCAGCGCCGGTCTCACGCCTGTTTTACGGTCACCGTCCCGACGGAATCCGACCTGTCAACGAGTTGGCCCCCGGATCCGTCGAAAAAATGAATCGACCTTCAAACTCGTTTGGTCCGATCTGCGTGGTGTAGTCGATCTGACTGAACGAGGGCGCGCGCTTGCTCTCCCCGAATCTTGCTGACCACTCCGCCAGGCTGGACTCGCTCGATCCGCGGATGGAGCCCAGGCAAACGCTTAAGCCGCACGCCAGGTTCATCAGACGCCCGTCAACTGGCAACGCCTTTGCAGCCTCCGACTGGTAAAGCTGGCCCAGCTGCTGCGCCTCCGGGTCGTTCGCGGCATCTCGCTGAAGCGCGCTCACAACCTTGTCGAAATGCCGGGATTTCAACGCGACGCCGGACTCTTCCACGGACAAGGCGTCTTGCCGGATGAATCTTTGCTCTGCGGGAAGATACTTTGCTGGCGTCGCCGCAATCAGTTCTGCCGCATACGCAGAAGCACTCTGCGCGCGCGGATATGCACGATCCGCGGGGACGGTCGTTGCACTCGATGCTTCATCCGCTTGCGGTGATGGCACTTCGCCATGCACCGGAGGAGCGGCTGATGCAGTGGATGCATGAGTGGCCGATGACGGCAGGTTATCGCCACTGCAGCTTGCCGTACACAACGTGGTGCAAAGAGCAAGCGCCAAGTACTGGATGCGCATGAGTAGCGAACTCCGGTGAAGGCCCATGCCGCCGAAGCGGCTCGGACGTGGTCTTACCGGGCAGAGTACCTTTTCCTCCCTTTCGCGGTCGCCTTGGCGCGCACCCCTGATGAGTCGTCGGTTCGTCGGCTATCTACAGGGATTCAAGGTTCTGACCATGCAGAAAAGCCGTTACGCTGTCGCAATGAAAATCGCATCGCGCGCCCTGCTGCTATTCGCCGTCGCCCTGATCGCCGCCTGCGCAGATCCCGGCCCGCCGCCGGGCGGCACCATCGCCCGCTTCGAGGCGATCGACCAGCAGGTCGGCACCGGGGCAGTCGCCACATCCGGCCAGGACGTGACCGTGCATTACACCGGCTGGAACTACGAGCAGAAGGCGGCCGACGGACGTGGCAGCAAGTTCGACAGTTCGCGCGACCGCAACCAGGCCTTTACCTTCCTGCTCGGCGCCGGCCGCGTCATCCGCGGCTGGGATGAAGGCGTGGCCGGCATGCGGGTCGGTGGTCGCCGCGTGCTGATGATCCCGGCCGCCTATGGCTACGGACGCGCCGGCGCAGGTGGCGTCATTCCGCCGAACGGGTCGCTGGTGTTCGAGGTCGAACTGCTGGATGTGCGCGAGCACGGCGGTCCGTCGGCACGGCGCTAAGGCAGCGATCATGGCTTGTCATCCCGAGCGCGGCGAGGGATCTGTCTTGCGCGGCAAACCAGCAGGTCCCTCGCTGCGCTCGGGACGACAGTGGGGGTTGTCCTACGCGGCGATCGCGTCGCGTGCCTTCGCGGCGATCTCGAACGATCGCAGCCGCGCGGCGTGGTCGAACACGTTGGCGGTGATCATCAGTTCGTCGGGACGGTGACGGTCGATGAAGGCGGCGATGCCATCACGGACGGTGCGCTCGTCGCCGACCACCGCGCAGGCCAGCGCCTGCTCGACGCCGCTCTTCTCCAGCGGTGTCCAGTACGACTCGATGTCCTCGATCGGCGGCGGGATCAGCCCCGGCTTGCCGCGACGCAGGTTGACGAAGGCCTGCTGCTGGGTGGTGAACAGCCGACGCGCCTGCGCATCGGATTCCGCGCCGACCACGTTGAGGGCCAGCATCGCGTACGGCTGCTCCAGGCGTTTGGACGGCTGGAACTCGCGGCGGTACGAGGCCAGAGCCATGTCCATCGCATCGGGCGCGAAATGCGAGGCGAACGCGAACGGCAACCCCAACTGCGCCGCCAGCCGCGCCGAGAACAGGCTCGATCCCAGCAGCCAGACCGGCACCTCGATTCCGGCACCGGGCACGGCACGCACTGCCTGACCGGGTTGCGCCGGTTCGAAGTAATGCAGCAGCTCGACCACGTCCTGGGCGAACATGTCGGCGGCTTCGAAATAGCGGCGCAAGGCATGCGCGGTGGCGTGGTCGGTGCCCGGCGCGCGCCCCAGGCCCAGATCGATGCGACCCGGATACAGCGCCGCCAGCGTGCCGAACTGCTCGGCCACCTGCAGCGGGGCGTGGTTGGGCAACATGACACCGCCGGCACCGACGCGGATCGTCTTCGTGCCACCGGCGACATGGCCGATCAGCACCGCGGTGGCGGCACTGGCGATGCCCGGCATGTTGTGGTGTTCGGCCAGCCAGAAGCGGCGATAACCCTGGCGCTCGGCGTGCTGGGCGAGTTCGAGACTGTTGGCGAAGGCCTGCGCGGCGTCACTGCCTTCGGTGATCGGGGCCAGGTCGAGGACGGAAAACGGAATCATGGGGGCACTCCTTGGCGCGAACCGACGATCTGGGGGCGGATCGACGCGACTCCAGAGCGCCAGTGTTCCAGCCGTGCGCGCGCAGCATTGCATCGACGCGCCAGCATGGGGATCACCTCAATGGGGATCACCACAGGTCGAACACTACACCTTCGCGATCGTTGTCCCAGATGGTGCTGAACACCCACCAGCGCCCATGTTCGTGGCACAGCTGGATGCTGTTGGCGCCGCGCTTGAGCAGCACCGGCGAGTCCACGGCCGGCCGCGCTTCGTAACGGCTCCAGACATGCGCGACCTGACCGAAGCGCTGGATCCGCTGGTCGATCTCGACCTCATGGAAATCGTTGGCGGCGAAGAACGGGGTGACATCGGCGATGTAGCTGTCGACGTCGAACACCATCGCGCGCGTGCTGCCATCGGCAACCACCACGGTGCGCAGGCTGCGTGCCTGCGGATGCTGCAGGTAGCGGAAGCGCGCCCAGTCGCGCCGCGCCCCGGCCGGACCGGAGATGCACTCGTAGATCGCCCGCACCAGGCGCGGGATGTCCTGGGTGTCCTGCCACCAGCGCTGGTCGTCGTTCATCGCGATAGCCTCCTGCGGGCGCCGTGAGGCAATTGTGATCCGCCCATTCTTGTGTAGGAGCGAGCTTGCTCGCGACCGGAGCGGCCAATCGCGAGCAAGCTCGCTCCTACATCGTGCGTTATCCGGGGCTGTCCTCGGCCACCGGCACCAGGCGCAGGTCCTGGAAGTCGAAGCTGAAGTCGGTCAGCGGCGAGATCGCCTCCATCCGCGCTTCGCGTATTCCGCCATCGGCATCGAGGGCAAAGCTGACGAACGCGTCGGCATTGAGCCAGCGCTCGTTCCAGCGGACCACGAAGGTGTCGTGCTGCCACGGGGTGAGTTCGCCCACCAGCTCCGGCGTGCGGCTGAAGCGCATGATCAGCTTGTCGCCGCGCTGCTCCACCAGGACGTCGCCGTACCACGGGTCGCGGTAGGTGAGGGCATAGCGCGCCAGCGGCAGCGACGGCGGCGCGGCGGTCGCGCGCGCGTCCAGATGCTTCTGCCAGTCCTCGTCGGCCTTGCCCTTCGACTTCGCCAGCGCGGCGGCGTAGGCGGCGCTCCAGTCGGTCTTTGGTGCGTCGAGGTAGGCATCGAGCACGCGCAGGGTGACGGCGTTGAACGCGCCGCCGACCTCGGCGTTGGTCAGCACGATCACGCCCAGTTTGTGCTGCGGCACCAGGGTCAGGCGCGAAACCATCCCCGGCCAACCGCCGGTGTGCCACACCAGCTTGCGGCCGCGATAGTCGGACAGCTGCCAGCCCTCGCCGTAGCCGAGGAAGTTCGGCTTGGCCGCTTCCAGTTCCGGCACCGGCGGCTTGGCGATCGGAATGGGCGTCAGCACCGACCACATGCCCTGCTGGCGCTCTTCGCTGAACACCCGGTGCTCGTTGCCGCGCGCATCGCGATAGGTGCCGCCGGCGAGCTGCAGGTTCATCCAGCGGCTCATGTCATGCACGCTGGAGTAGATGCCGCCGGCACCGGAGACATTGCCCCACGACATGCGCGGCGCCGGTTGCAGGTCCTTGAAGTCGGCCTTGGCGTAACCGGTGGCGACGTTGTCGCGCGGGCGCAGCGCATCGCTGTTGAAGCGGGTGTCGCGCATGCCCAGCGGAGTGAAGATGCGCTGCTGCAGGAACTGCGCATAGGACTGGCCGCTGGCCTTCTCGATCACCAGCTGCGCCACGCCGTAAAGGATGTTGTCGTAGGCGTACTGGCCGCGGAAGCTGCCGGTCAGCGGCACGTCCTTGAGCCGGCGCGCGACCTCTTCGGTGCTGTAGTCGGTGCCGGGCCAGTACAGCAGGTCGCCCGCACCCAGACCCAGGCCGCTGCGATGCGCGAGCAGGTCGCGCACGCGCATCTCGCGGGTCACGTACGGGTCGGACATGCGGAACCACGGCAGGTGGTCGGTGACGCGGTCGTCGAGGCTGAGCTTGCCTTCGTCGGCGAGGATCGACAGCGCCGCGGCCGTGAACGCCTTGGTGTTGGAGGCGATGGCGAACAAGGTGTTGGCGTCGACCGGCTGCGACTTGCCGTCCTTGCCCAGCTGGCGTGCGCCGAAGCCACGCTCGAGCACGACCTGCCCATCCTTGACGATCGCCACGGCGATGCCGGGAACATCGAACTGCTTGCGCACGCTCTCGACGTACGCGTCGAAATCCTGCAACTGCGGCGGCAGCGTCGTTGCTGCGGGGCCTTCCTGCGCCACGGCCATGCCCTGCGCCATCAGCGCCAGGCCCAATACGGCGCCGCGCGCCGGAATCGATCGCAAAGACATGCGGTGGTCTGCTCCCCAAGGTTGCAGCCACCTTAGCCAAACAGGGAGGCGATCCCAACCCCTGCCCTTTGCAGCACAGGGTGCCTGCGCGGCAAGCAGGCATAATTCCCCTCCCCCGCAGCCACCCCGCCGATGCCCGCCCCGACCCGCCCCCCCGCACGCCTGGCCATCATCGGTGGCGGCCCCGCCGGCCTGATGGCGGCTGAAGTCGCGCGCGCGGCCGGGCTGCAGGTCGACCTGTTCGAGGCCAAGGGTTCGGTCGGTCGCAAGTTCCTGATCGCCGGCAAGGGCGGCCTCAACCTGACGCACGGCGAACCGCGCTCCGGATTCGACGCGCGTTACGGATCGCGTCGCAGCGAAATCTCGGCCTGGCTCGACGACTTCGATGCGGACGCGCTGCGCGAATGGGCACGCAGCGGATTCGGCATCGACACCTATGTCGGCACCTCCGGCCGCGTCTTTCCGATGGACCGCAAGGCCGCGCCGCTGCTGCGTGGCTGGGTGCGGCGGCTGCGCGAGCAGGGCGTGGACTTCCATGTGCAGCATCGCTGGCTGGGCTGGAAAGACGACGGCGCCCTGCGCTTTGACACGCCCGATGGCGAACTGGCCTTCGCCGCCGACGCAACGGTGCTCGCGCTCGGCGGTGGCAGCTGGCCGGAGCTGGGCTCAGACGGCGCCTGGGAAGATCTACTGCGAACGCGCGGTGTCGACGTCGCCCCGCTGCAACCGTCCAACTGCGGTTTCGACATCGGCTGGAGCGAGCATTTCGCCGGCCGCCACGCCGGCGCCCCCTTGAAGCCCGTCGTCGCCCACTGGCGCGACGATGCCGGCGCGGAACACGCGCTGCAGGGCGAATGCGTCGTTACCGCCACCGGCATCGAAGGCAGCCTGGTCTACGCGCTGTCGGCCACCCTGCGCGATGCGATCGCGGCGACAGGCGAGGCCCGCATCGAGCTGGACCTGGTGCCGGGCCGCGATCTCGAGCGCCTGCAGCACGACCTCGCCCGCCCGCGTGGCGGGCGCAGCCTGAGCGAGCACCTGCGGCGCCATGCCGGCATCACCGGCGTCAAATCCGGCCTGCTGCATGAAGTGCTGGGCAAGGAAGCGCTACACGACGATGCGTTGCTGGCGCGAACGATCAAGCGCCTGCCATTGCGTTTGCTGCGTCCGCGCCCGATCGCGGAAGCCATCAGCAGCGCCGGTGGCGTGCGCCTGGAGGCGCTCGACGAGTCGTTGATGATCCGTTCGATGCCCGGCGTGTTCTGCGCCGGCGAGATGCTCGACTGGGAAGCGCCGACCGGCGGCTATCTCCTCACTGCGTGCTTCGCCAGCGGATTACGGGCCGCGCGCGGCGCGGTTGCGTGGCTACAACACACCCATCCGTAGGAGCGAGCTTGCTCGCGATGCTCCATGCCTGTCGCGAGCAAGCTCGCTCCTACATTCAGGTCACGAGCAGGGTCAGCCCTTGGGCGGGGCGGCCACGGGCAGGTACATCGTGCTCGCGCACAGCTCGATACCTTTGGCGCTGGCGGCCGGCATGTCGGTGCCCTTCAGGCCGATCACCTTGACCACGTCGCCGCCGGCTTCCATCACCTTGGCCAACGCGATGAAACCGGTAGGGCTGCCGCCGCACATGGCATTGGACGGCATCTGCGTCGGCGGTGTCTGCTCGAGTACGCGGCGCAGTTCGATTTCCTGGTCGGCCGGCACCATCATCGCCTGGGCATAGCTGTTGCCGGCCGAGTACTGGTCGGCGCCGTTGACGATCGCCACGCGCTCGGTGGTGAAGCTGGCGCCGTTGTCGCCACGCATCATGTTGTCTTCGATCGTGAGCTTGCCGGTCACGGCCGTTGCCACCGGATTGCCAGGCTCGAACTCTCCCATCGCCACGGCCTTGACCATCGGCGGCGCAGCGCGCTCGACCGGCTCGGCGTTGACGTCAGGTTGCGGATTGGCCGCCGGTGCAGGTGCGGTGATCTCTTCCGGGGGAGCGCTGCTGATCGGCGCCTGCTTCTCGCATGCGGCTACCAGCAGCGTGGCGGCGACCACCATGGACAAGGCGACGTACCTGGGACCTCGAAGGCTGGGGGCGCGAAGGCTGGGGATCGCAATACTCACCGGTCGTGCTGATGCCATCAGTGTCCTCACTTGTCGTGGTCCGCGGCGCCGAGGCAGTCTACGAACGTCCCGGTCGCTATCGACTGCCCTCAGGCAGCATGGTCGATCACGTCCGCCACGGCTTCGTCGACTGCGTCGATCATATCGTTCGCATCGACTGCGTCGATAAGGGGTTGCAGTTCGGGGTCGAGCGCCACGCGCTCGTCGAACACGAAGCAGCGACCGTCGTAGTGGCGTCCGCCAACGCGTTCAAAGTAACCCAGAATGCCGCCATCGAGCTGCAATACGTTGCTCATTCCCTCGGCCTGCATCCACAACGCCGCCTTTTCGCAGCGGATGCCGCCGGTGCAGAAGCTGACCACCGTCGCGTCGGCGAGCACATCGCGGTGCGGCTCCAGCGCCTGCGGCAGGTCGGTGAAGTTGTCGATCGGCAAGGTCAACGCATCGCTGAAGGTGCCGTAGCCGAACTCCTCGCGGTTGCGGGTATCGAGCATCACCACGCGCTTGCCGGCGTCGTCGTGGCCCTGGTCGAGCCAGCGCGCCAGCGTTTCGGGCATCACCGCCGGCGCCCTGCCGGCCAGCGGCGAGGCGTTGTCGCGGCGGAAGCTGATGATCTCCGACTTGACCTTCACCTTCAGCCGCGCGAACGGCTGGCGCCGGCTGCGGCTGAACTTGACGATGAGGTCGGCAAAACGTTCCTGAGCGCGCAGCGCGTCGAGGAAGCCGTGGATGGCTTCGTCCGTGCCGGCCAGGAACAGGTTGATGCCCTCGCCCGCCACCAGCATGGAGCCGCGCAGCCCGGCCGCCTCGGCGCGCGCATGCAGCGCAGCAGCAAGGTCTTCGGGGTGCTGGATGGAGGTGAAATGGTAGGCGGCGATATTGAGCAGCATGGTGCGCATTGTAAGCGCCGCCGGGCGGGCATCCGACCCGCCGCCCAAGTCATTGATTAATCTGGATTCATCGACGGCGGCTGGCGAAGCCATCCGGCCGCCAGCGCGAGCCATCCCAGGATCGCCAGGACCACCAGCTTCTGGCTGAGTCCGCGTGGCAGCTCGCGCCACAGCGCGTGGATCCACAGCGCCGCGAAACAGAACACGGCCAGGCCAAAGGCAAGGGCGAAGTAACGCCGCCAGTGCGGATCGGCGCGGAAACGCCAGGACTGCCCGAGCATGCCCAGGCTCGTGCCGAGGAACGCCAGCGGCGCGGAGATGGAGTGGATGACGGCCCCCAGGGTCAGCTTGCGATCGCCCCCCAGGTCGGTCTCCGCCTGGGCGGTGATCGCCAGCGCCACCGCGCCGAGCAGGAACAGCAACAGCACCGCCTGCCTTCCCGGCCCGGCGGCGGTGACGCGGTAGTAGCCGATCGCCAGCACCGCGATCGCGCCGGCCAGGGAGACGTAGGCGAACTGCAGCCACGGCCCGTAGGGGCCGATCAGGTAGAAGCTCAGCGGCGCCCGGATCCAGTCGAGGTCGTCGCGCAGCCCCTGCAGCACGGTGGCAGTGGCGGCGAACCAGGCTATGGCCACCAGCGCGACAGTACCCAGGTTGCGGGCCAGTGCCCGCTCCCTGTACTTCATGCCAACGGAGACATCGATGCCCGACATCACCTCGACTCCCACGATCCCGATATATGTGATCCCAATGGATGTGATCTCAGTGGATGATCAGCGCACGCCCATGAAATCCAGCTTGCCCACCGCGACGCCGTTGTGGCGCAGCAGTGCATATGCGGTTGTAACGTGGAAGTAGAACTGAGGCAGGCCATAGTGCAGCAGGTAGGCCGAACCGGTGAAGCGGCGCTCCTTCGGCGTGCCCGGGCGCAGCACGATCTCGCGCTCGTGGCTGCCCTCGAACAGCAGCGGGTCGAGGCCGTCGATGAAGGCCAGCGTGCGGGCGATGCGCGCATGCAACTGGGCGAAGTCCTGCTCGGTGTCGTCGTAGGCCGGCACCTCGACGTCGGCCAGGCGCGCCGGCACGCTCTTGGCAAAATCGCAGGCGATCTGCACCTGGCGCACCAGCGGGAACATGTCGGGGAACAGCCGCGCCTGCAACAGCGCATCGGCGTCGATCTTCTTCTCGCCGGCGTAGGCCTCGGCCTTCTCCAGCAGGCCGGCCATGGCGCCGAGCATCTGCCTGAACACCGGAACCGACGCGTCGTACATCGAAAGGGACATGCCTTGCCTCGTGTGGGTTGACGTAGCCGGGCATGGTACATGGCGCCGGCGACAGCCTGGCCGCCGTCGTGCGCAACATAGCGTCCCGGCGGTGGAGGCCGGGACGCTTGCGCGATCACCAGCCGATGCCGATGCCGACGCCGGCCGACTGCTCGCTGCCACTGAACGCCGCACCCACCGAAAGCGACACATTGCGCTTGACCAGCCGCTGGTAGCCGACCGCCAATGCCTCCTCTCCTTCCGCATAACCGGCACCGACCGAGACGCGGTTGAGGGTCTGGATGTTGGCCGCGCTGCTGGCCATGTGCACCATCGCCGCGGTCATCGCGCCCTGGCGGTTGATGCGCTGGTCGGTCGCGCGGAACTCTTCGTTGACCTCACCGCGCAGGTCCTCGATCGCCTGCATAGGCAGGGTGACGATCTGGTTGATCTGCTGGTCGGTGTAGGCGTTGGCCTGGTTCAGCGTCACCGCCGCCTGGTTCGACATCTGCTGCACGTTGACCGCATCGGTCGCCGCGGTTCCTTCGGCGACATTGACCACCTGGCGGGTATTGCCGGTGGAGCCGACCGAGACCGTGTTGGCACGGTCGGCGACCGAGTTCGCGCCGACGGCGACGCTGTTGTCCGCGGTCGCGCTGGCACCACCACCGGCGGCCACGCTGTTGCTGCCGGTCGCCGACGCCGTGGCGGCGCCACCGTTGGCGGTGAAGCGCGGATCGCCACCTGCGCCACCGCCGCCGTTGACCTCGATATTGGTCACACGACCGTCCAGGTTGGCCAGGGCGTTGCCGACATCGTTGAACACGTTGCCGCCGATGGTGTAGCTGGGGGGTGTGATCGCACCGCTGGGACCGACTGCCGCACCGCCACCGAACATCGCCACCACGTTCTGGCTCATCGTCGCCAGCTGACCGACGTTGACCGCATCGGTGGCGGCACTGCCGGCTGCGACACTGGTGACCTTGCGCTCCGCCCCCGCACTGCCCACCGAGACCTCGCCGAAGGAGTTCTGCGGTGCGGCCAGCGCATAGGCGGTGTAGCCGCTCTGTGCCCCGACCGTGGTCTGCGAGGCCGAACCCAGCGCCACGCTCAGAGCGTGGTTCGCAGTCGAGCCCGCACCCAGCGCCACGCCCTGCTCGCCGTTGACCTGGGCCTGGCTGCCCATGGCGATGCCGGACGCAAGCAACACCTGGGTGTCGCGGCCAATGGCTATCGCGCCCGCAGCGGCCATGTCCACCACCGCGCCGTTGCCTATGCCGATGCCGTTATCGCCGTTGACCACGGTGGTCGGGCCGACCGCGATCGAATCGGTTCCGACCGCGAGCGAATCGCCGGCAACGGAGTTGGCGTGGAAGTAGGTCGAACTGGTCGTGGTGACCGCGTTCAACGCACCCTGCAACTGCCGGATCGTTACCGCGTCCTGGGCTTGCGTGCCGTCGGCGACATGGGTGATCTGGCGATAGGACGTTCCGGAACCGAGCGAGACCGCGCCAAGCAGCGTCGCGTCGGTGGTGTCTATGGGAATGGCGGTCGAACCGGTCGGGATCTGTCCCGTGGCCGGTGCGAGTGCGCGATCGGAGACCGACCCGGAACCCAGCGCGACCGCGCCGAGCACGGACGACACCGCCGTGTCACCGATCGCCAGTGCGCCGGCCTGCTGCGCCTGCGACTGGAAGCCCAACGCAACCGTGCCCTGCCCGATCGCGCTGTTGGTGTGGCCCACGGCCACCGCCCCGTTGCCGGTGGCGGTGTTGTCCAGTCCCTGCGCGACGGCGCCGTCGCCGGTGGCGACGTTGGGATCGCCGATCGCCACCGCGCCGTTGCCGCTGGCGGTGTTGCCATCGCCGATCGAAACCGACGCGCCACCACCGGCCGCCGCATTGCGACCAATCGCGACTGCGCCATCGGTTGCGGCATTGGCGGCGGCGCCGGCAGCAAACGTACCGCTGGCTGAGGCCACCGCACGCGTACCGACTGCGACGCTGTCGGTACCGGTGGCATTGGCCGATGCGCCAACGGCCACCGCGCGCGTCCCCAGAGGAACCAGGGCGCGGTCACTTCGATCGGGCAGGCCGTCGGCCTGGAAGTACGGGTTATCGGTAATCGCCCGGACCAGCTGGCTCACGTTCACCGCGTCCGTCAGTGCCATACCGTCGGCGACATTGACGATGCGGCGCTCGCCACCGACCGTGCCTACTGAAACCGTGCCGGCCTGGTCGGCGACCGAGCCCGCCCCCAGCGCCACGGCATTGACCGCCGTGACACTGGTGCCGAAGCCCAGCGCCGTGCCCTGCGCCGCCGTCACGCTGCTGGTCGCACCCAATGCCGAGGCCTGGGTCGCACCGCCGGCGATGATGGCGCCCGCGCCGACGGCAGTGCCCTGGTCGGCTTCGACCCGAGCGTTGTTGCCGACCGTCGTGTCGTCAGTTCCGGCGGCAAGACTCGTGCGGCCGATGGCAATGCTGCCCACGCCCCCGGCGACGCTCGCCTGCCCGACCGCGATCGCGCTTTCGACTTGCGCCCACGCGTCCGCGCCGACGGCCACCGAGTTGATGCCGTCAGCCTCACTGAACTGCCCCAGCGCCGTCGACGCGGTGCCGAAGGCGCCGGCCGAGCGACCCAGCGCGGTGGCGAACGCGGCGGTGGCCTGTGACTGGCTGCCTATCGCCGTGGTGCCCTCCTGGTTGGCGAGGGCGCCGGCGCCGGCCGCGACCGACACCGTGCCGGTCGCCTGTGCGTCGTCGGTGCCGTCGTTGAGACCGGCAGCCTTGAAGTAGCGCAGGCCGCCGGTGGCCGTCGTGAGCTGGCTGACATTCACCGCATCCGTCGGCGCGGTGCCGACGGCGACGTTGACGATCTTGCGTTCGCCGCCAACGATACCGACCGAAACGGTATTGGCCTGGTCGGCGACGGAGCCGTTGCCGATGGCGACCGCATTGACTGCGGTCACGCGGCTGCCAAACCCGAGCGCCGTGCCTTGTGAAACAGCGACATTGCTGGTCGCTCCGAAGGCCGACGACTGCAGCGCGCCGACGGCGATGATGCTGTCGGCACCCACTGCCGTGCTCTGGTCGGCCAGCACCTGTGCGCCGCTGCCGATGGCGGTGTCGTCAGGCCCGGCGGCCCGGCTGGCCGCGCCGAGCGCGGTACTGCCGGCACCGACCGCGGCACTGCCGCGACCGCCAGCGAACGCATCGACGGCCGAAGCGATCGAGTCCCCACCCAGCGCCAACGCACCTGCCTGCGATGCGTTGGCCGAACGACCCAGCGAGGTCGCATTGCTCGCGGTCGCCTGCGCGTTGTTGCCCACCGCCAGCGCTTCGCTTGCGGTGGCATCGGCCGACTGGCCCAGCGCGACGCTCAACGCCCCGGTCGCGGTCGAGTTCTGGCCGAGTGCGGTGCTGACGTTTCCCTGCGCCAGTGCCGACGTGCCCAGCGCAACAGAATTGCTGCCGATCGCGCGTGCGTTCTGACCGATCGCGCTCGCCTGCGGTCCCTGCGCGATGGACGCGGTGCCGAAGGCGACGCTGTTCTGCCCATTGGCGATCGCATTGGCACCGACCGCGGTGGCATCGGAGTTGTTGGACCGGCTGTTGTTGCCGATCGCGATGCCGTTGTTGATCGCCGTGCCGCCTGGATCGACTGCTGCGACGATGGCGTTGGCGCCGATCGCCAGTCCGTTCGACGAGTTCACTGCGGCCTGGTCTCCGATGGCGATGCCCAGGACCCCGGCGGGCGCTACCTGCGCGAGCGTGCCGATGGCGAGCGAATCAGCGCCCTGCGCCTGCGAGAAATTGCCCACGGCAATGGCGCGCTGCGCCGAGGCGCTCGCTGCACCGCCGACGGCGAGGCTCGAATCGCCGCTGGCATTGGCGAGACTGCCAATCGCCTGTGCGCCCACGGCGCTCGCCTGCGACTGGTTGCCCACCGCGAGGGTCCGCTCCTGGCTGGCGCTGGCGAAGGCCCCCAGTGCCAGCGAGCTGAAACCCCGCGCCTGTGCGGCGGTGCCGAACGCGGTGGAGCCCTCCATGTCGGCGAAGGCGAACGATCCGACCGCCGTTGCCGACTGCGCGCTCGCGACGGACGAACTGCCCGCAGCCACGGTGTTCGGCGCCGTGGCCTGTGCATCATCGGTTCCATCCTCCAGCCCGGTGGCCTTGAAGTAGCGCGTGCCCTCACCCACCACCGTGGTCAACTGGCTGACGTTGACCGCATCGGTCGGCGCCACGCCCGCCGCGACGTTGACGATCCGCCGCTCGCCGCCCGCCGTGCCAACCGACACCGTGCCGGCCTGGTCGGCCAGCGAACCTGCCCCCAGCGCGACCGCATTGGCCGCGGTTACGCTCGAGCCGAAGCCCAGCGCCGTGCCCTGCGACGCCGACACGCTGCTGGTCGCGCCGAAGGCCGACGACTGCAGCGCGCCGACGGCGATGATGCTGTCGGCACCCACGGCCGTGCTCTGGTTGGCCAGCACCTGCGCGCCGCTGCCGATGGCGGTGTCGTCAGGCCCGGCGGCCCGGCTGGCCGCGCCGAGCGCGGTACTGCCGGCACCGACCGCGGCACTGCCGCGACCGCCGGAGAAGGCATCGACGGCCGAAGCGATGGAGTCCGCACCCAGTGCCAGTGCGCCGGTCTGCGAAGCATTGGCCGAACGCCCCAGCGAGGTCGCATTGGATGCGGTCGCCTGCGCGTTGTTGCCTACCGCCAGCGCTTCGCTGCCAGTGGCATCGGCGGACTGTCCCAGCGAAACGCTGAGCGAACCGGTCGCGGTCGCGTTCTGGCCGAGCGCGGTGCTGACGTTGCCCTGCGCCAGCGCCGAGGTTCCCAGCGCAACCGAATTGCTGCCGATCGCGCGTGCGTTCTGACCGATCGCGCTCGCCTGCGGTCCCTGCGCGATGGACGCGGTACCGAAGGCGACGCTGTTCTGGCCGTTGGCGACCGCATTGGCGCCCACGGCGGTGGCATCGGCATTGTTGGCGCGGCTGTTGTTGCCGACCGCGATGCCGTTGTTCATCGGCGTGCCACTGGGATCGTTCGCCGCCACTATCGCGTTGGTGCCGATGGCCAGGCCGTTGCTCGAGTTGACCGCGCTGTTGTTGCCGATCGAAATGCCGTTGACCGCCGCGGCCGCAATCTCGGCGCTGGTGCCGAGCACGACCGAGTCGGTCGCCGCGGCAATCGACTGGAAGCCGATCGCGATCGTGTTGGCTGCCTGCGCCTGCGCCAGCGTGCCCATCGCGGTGCTGTTGGTCGCGGTGGCACTGGCGCCGCCGCCGAACGCCGCTGCGGCCAGCGCCGTCGCGTGTGAGTCGAAGCCGAACGCGGCCGACCCCAGCCCCGAGGCTTGCGCGGTCGTGCCGACCGCCGTCGCCGCATCAGCCGTGGCCGTGCTGTTGGAACCCATCGCAACGGTACCGAAGCCGGTCGACTGTGCGGCCGCGCCGAAGGCGATGCTGCCCTGGCCGGACGACAGCGTGGTCTCGCCGGCTTCGACCACGTTGTTGGCATTGACGTCGTTCCAGCCGCCGATGGCGATGCTGAGCGTGTTGACTGCCGCGCTGAGGCGCCCCTGGGCGATGGCGCCCGGACCGCTGGCGATCGCCGTCGGCCCCATTGCGATCGAGCGCGAGCCAGTGGCCACCGCGTCGTCGCTGCCGTCATCGGCGCCTTCGGCCTTGAAGTAGCGCGTGTCGCCGGTCAGCGAACCGAGCTGGCTGACGTTGACGGCATCGGTCGGCGCGGTACCGGCGGCGACGTTGACGATCCGGCGTTCGCTGCCGGCGCTGCCCACCGAAACCGTGTTGGCCTGATCTGCGACGGAGTTCGCACCGAGCGCAACCGCGTTCGAACCGGTCGCCGCCACAAAGGCGCCGGTACCCACTGCCGTAGCGTCGTTGGCACCGGCGACGATGCCGGCGCCGTTACCCACCACGACGCTGCGATCGCTTTGGACGACCGCACCACCGCCGAGTGCCGTACTGCCACTGCCGATGGCTTGCGTATCCACGCCCATCGCAACCGCATTGCTACCCGAAGCGATCGCCCGATTGCCGATGGCGATGGCGCCGCCAACAGTCGCCGCTGCGGAACTGCCCACGGCCACGCCATTGGTTCCTGGCGTGACCTGTGCATCGTCGCTGCCATCGGCCAGGCCGTCGGCCTGGAAGTAGCGGATGCCGTCGGTTGCCTGGATCACCGCGGTGAGCTGGCTCAGGTTGACCGCATCGGTCGCCGCAGTACCGACGGCGACATTGACGATCCTGCGCTCGCCCCCGATTGTGCCGACCGACACCGTGCTGACCTGGTCGGCCACGGAACCGGCACCCAAGGCAACCGCGTTGACCGCGGTCACGCTTGAGCCAAAGCCCAGCGCCGTGCCTTGCGACGCGGTGATGTTGCTGGTTGCACCGAATGCCGAGGACTGGATGGCCCCTGTTGCGATGAGACTGTCAGTGCCCACGGCGGTGCCGTTGTCGGCCTGCACCTGCGTCGTGCTGCCGATCGCGATATCGCCTGCACCCATCGCGCTGGAACCAACGCCCAACGCCAGGCTGTTGCTGCCTGCGGCATTGCTGCCCTGCCCAAGTGCCGTGGCCGCCAATCCACCGGCGGAGGCGGCCTGGCCGACCGCGGTGGTCTGGCTGGCCGTAGCGAGGCTGGCTTCACCAACGGCCGACGCAGCAACTCCAGTCGCCTGGGCGAATTGCCCCAATGCTGTCGCCTGGGTATTGCTGGCCACGCTGGATTGCCCGAACGCGGTGGCATCGAGTGCCGTTGCCTGGGCGAGTTGCCCCACGGCAGTCGCCTGGTCGCTGTTGGCGACGCTGGATTGCCCCAACGCCGTGGCGTTGACGCCTGTGGCCTGGGCCACTTGCCCCACCGCGGTCGTTTGGCCATTGCTGGCCACGCTTCCCTGTCCGAATGAAGAGGCGTTGATGCCCGTGGCCTGGGCGGCCTGCCCTATTGCGGTCGTCTGACCGTTGTTGGCCAGGGACGCCTGGCCGACCGTCGTGGAGAGCGCCCCGGTTGCCACGGCCTGCTGTCCCACCGCCACCGCATTCGCACCCGCCCGCGACTGGTTGCCAAATGCCGAACCGGCGGCGCCACTGACTTGTGCGTTGTTGCCGATGGCGGTGGCGTTGAGGAAGTTGGCGGTGGTGCGTTCGTCGTCGGTGACCGCGTTGTCGTTGTTGAGGTCGAAGAAGCCACCCAACGCCGTCGCACCGATCGCGTTCGCACGCGACTGCGCGCCGACCGCGGTTGCACCCTCGGCATTGGCCTGCACCTGGGTGCCGATCGCCGAGGCCTGCAGGCCATTGGTGGCGGCACCGGCGCCGAGGGCCGTTGCCCCTACGTTGGTGGCGCTCGTCTGGTTTCCGAACGCGGTCGCATTGCCGCCGGCTGCGCTTGCGGTGGCGTTGCTGCCGCAGGCGAAGGAGCCGGCGCCGGTCACCGTCTGCGTGAACGCGCCCGTGCACGAAGCCTGCGCAAAGGCCAGCGGCGACGCTCCGGCGAGCACGAACGCGACGGCAATCCGCAACACGCGCAGCGGGAGCACGCTCAATGGGAGCACACCCATTGGGAGCATGCGAACTTCGGCCACTGCCGAATCACCACGACGACCTTCGTTCTCACACACGCCACGATTGGTGTTCACGACGGACTCCTCATGCGAGCTGCAAATTCGCGAATGGGTCCCGTGAAGTCCGCCACGTGTCAGCGCAGTCTCGCGAGACGCAATGGGTGCACGATGGCCGCCTGGCGGCCTCCCGATGAATCATCCGGGTCTGTGCGTGGCATTGATTCCTTCAACGCGCACCGCAGATGAACGAACGCCAGGCGAGCGACGACCCAATGGTCATCCTTCACGCAGGCATCGCAATCACATGCTTGACCGGAGGCTCACGCCTTGGACGTGGAGTTGCCGTGAAAGAAATTCACGGGCATCAAGCGCGATGCACGGGCATGGTTCTTGCCCGTGATCGGGTCCCATGACGATGCGATCCCGAACGAACCGCAGGGTTCGCGATGTTCAGGTCGCCGGCACCAGCTCGTGGCGCTGCGCCAAGCGCGCATACAGCGCCTCTAGCCTGCGGCCCATGCCTTCCGAGCCCCATGCGCGGGCATCGTCGGGGCCGGCGGCGGCCAACTGTGCGCGCAGTTCAGGTGAGCGCAACAAGCGCGCGACATGGCGCGCGAAATCCTCGACATCGGGCTCGGCGATCAGCGCGCTGCGGGCATCGCGGAGCACGGTCGCCGTGCCCATGACAGCGGTAGACACGATCGGCACGCCCAGCGCCATCGCCTCTATCAGCACCAGACCCTGTGTTTCGGTGGGTGAGGCGAAGACGAACGCATCGCCGGCGCGGTAGGCATCGAGCAGCGTGGTGCGGCGGTCGAGATTGCCGAAAAAGCGCACATGGCCCTGCAGGCCCAGTTCCTGAACCAGTCGGCGCAGGCGCGGTTCGTCCGGGCCTTCGCCGGCGATCAGGAACAGCAGGTCCGGGAAGGCCGCGACCAGCTTGTGCACGACCTGCAGCAGGAAGCCGATGTTCTTTTCCAGCGACAGGCGGCTGACCGTCACCAGCGTCGGTCTTTCGGGTGAGATGCCGTGGTCGGCGCGGAAACGGGCGCCATCGCCGTTGCGGAACTGCTCGAGGTCGATGCCGGTGGGAATCACTGCCGACGGCGTGGTCACGCCGTAGCGGTCCAGCACTTCGACCATCTGTCGGCTCGGCACGATCAGTTCGTCCACGCCGTGGCACAGGTGGCGCGATGCACGCCGGGCCAGCAGGCGGGTCAGCGAGGTCGGCAGCCACGGCAGGTAGTGGCCCACGTACTCCTCGAAATAGGTGTGGTAGGTCTCCACCGTCGGCCAGCCACCATGGCGCGCCAGCCGCACGCCGAGCGAATGGGCGCGGAACGGGGTGTGGATGTGGATCACGTCCCACTCGCGTTCGCGCAGCGCCGCTTCGGCCCGGGCCAGGTCGCGGCCCTTGATCAGGCGGTCCTCGGGATCGAAGAAGATCTCGCGCGACGGCAGGCGCAGTATTTCGAATCCTTCGTTGCCGTCGTCGTGGGACTGCCGGTCGGTGCCGTAGTCGGGTGCCACCAACGTGACCGCGTGCCCCATCCGCGCCAATCCCTGGGCGAAGGTGCGGATCGAGGTCGAGACGCCATTGATGCGCGGGAAGTACACATCGGACAACATCAGGATGTTCATGCCGGTCTCGCCTGGGCCCGTGCCCGCGCCATGACGATTCCACAGGCTCAACGTTACCGTTTTGTCACAAAGTCACGGTTCCTTTGGTTTCCAAGCCCCTCTCCCGCCTGCGGGAGAGGGGTTGGGGTGAGGGCGAACGGCACGGTTACGTTTCCTGGAGGTCGCTCCAGCGCTGCGGTCCAGCCCCATGCTCCCCCAGCACATCGCCAGGATTGGCCAGCCGGCAGCGCTCCAGCGACAGGCACCCGCAGCCGATGCAGTCATCAAGCGTGTCGCGCATCAGGATCAGCTGCTGGATGCGGGTATCGAGTTCCTCGCGCCACATCGCCGACAACCGCGTCCAGTCGCGCCGCGTCGGCGTGCGTGCCTCCGGCAGGCTCGCCAGCGCGCCGCGGATGCTGGCCAGCGGCATGCCCACGCGCTGGGCGGCGCGGATGATGGCGATCCGGCGCAGCATGTCGCGCGAGTAGCGGCGCTGGTTGCCGGCGGTGCGCTGGCTGTGGATCAGCCCCTTGGCCTCGTAGAAGTGGAGTGCCGAGACCGTCGTCCCGCTGCGTTGCGCCACTTCGCCGACGGTGAGCTCATCGTGGGATGCCATTGCCCTTGACCTCAACTTAACTTGAGGTTCTATCCTGCTCGCCGTGTTCAATCCCGGTCAAGTCATGGATACCCGCAACGCGCGCGACGGCTATGTCGCCCGATCCGTTCCGGCCGCAGCCACCATGCAGGCGGTGGTGTTCGATAGCTACGGCCCGCCTGATGTCCTGCGCATGGCCGAGGTGCCACTGCCGCAGCCGGCCCGGGGCGAGGTCCGCGTGCGCGTGCGCGCCGCCGGCGTGCAGCCGGCCGACTGTTCGACGCGCAGCGGCTGGTTCGCGCAACGCGGCATCGGCCAGGCACCGTTCCCGCGCCAGCTCGGCAATGAATTCGCCGGTGTGATCGAGCAGGTTGGCGCCGACGTCGACGGACTCGTCGCCGGTGACGAAGTGCTGGGCTGGACCACGACCAGCGCCTACGCCGAGGCCGTGGTGGTGCCCGCGGACCAGCTCGTCGCCAAGCCCGTCATGATGACGTGGGCGGTCGCCGGATCGCTGTCGGCATCCGGGCAGACCGCGCATACCGCCGTCCAGGCCCTGGACATCACCCCGGGGGACACCGTGCTGGTGCACGGCGCGGCCGGCGGCGTCGGCACGATTGCCGTGCAACTGGCCCGCCTGCGCGGCGCGCACGTGATCGGCACCGCCAGCCGCGAGAACCACGACTACCTGCGCTCACTCGGCGCCGAACCGGTGCTGTACGGCCCGGGCCTGGCCGAACGCGTGCGCGAACTCGCCCCCGGCGGTGTGCAGGCGGCACTGGACGCCTCCGGCCGCGGCGCGCTGGACGCATCGATCGCGCTCGGTATCGAACCTGCGCGCATCGCCACGCTGGTGGCATTCGAGGACGTGCAGCGCCTGGGCGTGCGCGGCGTCCGCAGCGAGCGCAACCGGGCGCGCCTGCAGGAACTGGTCGACCTGTACGACAGCGGCCGCCTGCGCGTGCACGTGCGCGACATCTATCCGCTGTCCCATGCCGTGGTCGCGCATCGCGATGTCGAGAACGGGCACGGGCGCGGCAAGGTCGTGCTGATGGTCTACAGCACGTTCGGGCATGCGCTGTGAACGACGGTCTCGGTGCTTTCCGGGGGGAGCCCCACGTCCTGACACGTGTTCGCGAAGCGCGGGGGAGCAACGTCCATGGGTTCCCGCCTTCGCGGGAATGACGGGCATCAGAGCAACGTCGCTGGGTCCCCGCCTTCGCGGGGATGACGGTTTTTTTCTTTAGCCCCTCTCCCGCTTGCGGGAGAGGGGTTGGGGTGAGGGCCGCCGAAGACCATGCAACGAAATGCCAGAGCGCACCAGCAGGTCCCTCGCTGCGCTCGGGACGACATTGAAAACCTGCATTCAGACGACAGCGCCCCGCATCGCCATCACCTGGCGCCGTGGCGGTGCGCCGAACAGGCGCCGATATTCGCGACTGAACTGCGACGGACTCTCATAGCCGACCCGGTGGCTCGCCGTCGCCGCCTCCATGCCGTCGACCAGCATCAGCCGGCGCGCCTCCTGCAGGCGCAATTGCTTCTGGAACTGCAATGGCGTCATCGCCGTGGCGGCCTTGAAGCGTTCGTGCAGCGTCGAGGCACTCATGTGCGCGGCCGCGGCCAGCTCATCGATGCGCAGCGGTTCGGCGTAGCGGTGTTTGATCAGATCGATCGCGCGCACGACCCGCTGCGCCGCGCCGTCGGCATCGCACAATTCGCGCAGTTGCTGGCCCAGTTCACCGGTGAGCACGCGGTAATGGATCTCGCGCAGCGCCAGCGGCGCCAGCACGGGGGCTTCCTCGGGGGTGTCGAGCAGGCGCACCAGCCGCAGCACGGCATCGAGCAGCGTCGCGCTGGTGCGTGCCAGGTACAGCGCGCGGGCGCTCGCCGGGGCCTGCGCCGGTGGTGGCAACTGCCGCACCAGCTCGTTGACCATGGCCGGGTCGATGTCCATGCGCAGGCACAGGTACGGCCGCTCCGGCGTGGCTTCGATGATCTGCCCGCAGATCGGCAGCGTCATCGACACGACCAGGTAGTGCAGCGGATCGTAGAGGTAGACCTCCTCGCCCAGCAGCGCGCGCTTGCGGCCTTGCACCACCACGCAGATGCTGGGGTGGTAGACGGCCGGCAGCGGCTGCGAAGGTTCGCTGGCCTGGATCAGTGCCAGGCCGGGCACGGCGCACGGGTGGAGGCCGTCCCCGGGGATGTTTCGGGCAATCCGGCTGGCCAGCTCAGCCTGCTGGGCTTCCATCCCGGGACGCGCGGCAACCACCTTCGACAAGGCCTCGCTCATGGGTTGGACCTCGTGCTGGGGGATGCGGCGAGTATGCGCCGCGCTGACTGGGCATTCCCGGGGCAATGGCGCGGTCCCGGAGGATCAGGCAAGGATCAGCCAGCAATGGGCTAACGCCTGACGGGCTAGCGGGCGGAGTATTTCCCGGCACTTTCCTCCCCGCCTGGAGATACAACATGAGCATTCCGTTTCCGCGTCGCACCCTCGGCCGACAGGGTCTCACCGTGTCGGCGATCGGCCTGGGCTGCATGGGCATGTCCGACTTCTACGGTCCCAGCGACGAGGCCGACAACCTCGCCGTGCTCCACCACGCCCTCGACCGCGGCGTGAACTTCCTCGACACCGCCGACATGTACGGCGTCGGCCGCAACGAACGCCTGCTGTCGCAAGTACTGAGCACGCGCCGCGACGAGGTCGTGCTGGCCACCAAGTTCGGCAGTGTGCGTGCAGCCGACGGCGCGTTCCTCGGCGTCGACGGCAGCCCCGCGTATGTCGCCGCCGCCTGCGACGCCAGCCTGCAGCGGCTGGGCGTGGACCACATCGACCTGTACTACCAGCATCGCGTCGATCCGAAGGTGCCGATCGAAGACACCGTCGGCGCGATGGCGCGCCTGGTCGAGGCCGGCAAAGTGCGCCATCTCGGCTTGTCCGAGGCCTCGGGCGCGACCGTGCGTCGCGCCGATGCGGTGCATCCGATCGCCGCGCTGCAGAGCGAGTATTCGTTGTGGACGCGCGATGTCGAGAACGACGCGCTGCGCGCCTGCAACGAACTGGGTATCGGCTTCGTCTCCTACAGCCCGCTCGGCCGCGGCTTCCTCACCGGTGCGATAGCCAATACCGACGGGCTGGCCGCCGACGACCGGCGGCGCCAGCACCCGCGCTTCCAGGACGGCAACATCGACCACAACCTCGCGCTGGTGCGGGTGGTGACGGAACTGGCCGCCGAGCGCGAATGCACGCCGGCGCAGCTCGCCCTGGCCTGGCTGCTGCATCGCGGTGCCGACATCGTGCCGATCCCCGGCACGCGCCGCATCGGCCGCCTGGACGAGAACGCCGACGCCACGCGGATCGATCTGACCATCGCCGAACAGCGCCGCCTCGACGAGCTGCTCACCACCCACGAAGTCGTCGGCACGCGCTACCCGGCCGCACAAATGGCAGCGGTCAACGTCTGACCCACTGATCCCACGTCGCGACCGCTCGCATCACTGCGCCATCCGGCGCGGCCGGCACTCCCGGCCGCGTCGGTGCCGCTCAGGCCGACGGCAGTGATCGCGTCAACGTTTCTCGGTGACCGCGCGGCGCAGGTTGCGTCGCGCCTGCGTGTCATAGCGCTGGTGGAAGAAGTCACTGAGATAGATGCGCGGGCGCGCCAGCAGCGCCTTCAGGAAGCGGCGCCGGTTGAGCTTGAACAGCCACGCCGGCACGTGCCCGCGGTACTCGGCGGCGATGCCGCGGTCGTAGGCATCGAACAGCGCCGGTTCGGCGCCGAGGATGGCCATGTCGCAATCCAGGAACAACGCCGCCTCGTCGTCGACATCGGCCGGCTGCAGGCTGCCGTGGCGCGCGGTCAGTTCGATCAGGTCCGTCACGCGCCGCGCATCGATGCCGGCCGTCGGCCACCAGCGCGCGACATGGGCCGCCGCCAGCTCGGCCGATCGGGTTTCGTTGTCGCGTCGCCCAGCTTCGTAGATGGCATCGTGGTACAGCACCGCCAGCCCGACTTCCGCCGGCTGTCGCCAGCCCGGGCCTGCGGCGACCTCACGGTAGTGCCGCGACACTTCCTGCACGTGCTGGAAGTTGTGATACGCGCGCGGCGGCGAGGCGTAGGCGGCCTGGAGCGCGTCGAGCTGCTCCTGCGGCAGGTCCAGTGGAAGCGCGACGGTCATCGGCACGGGTCTTCGTTCGCTGTGGCCACGCCATTGTGACTCAGGCGGCGAACAAACCGGCCATGCGCGCCCGCAGTTGCGGCGACTGCGGCAGCCGGATGCCGAAGGTGCCTTCCAGTGCGTCACGCAGTTCGTCGAGGTCCGCCAGCGTGCGCCGTTCGCTGGTGCCGTCGAGACGATGGAAGCTCAGCTCGCGGTCGCGCAGCGCATGGCGGCCGCCATCGACGGGCCGGGCCACGCGCAGGCCGGTGACGAAGTGCGAACCGGGATGGGTCGACAGGAAGTAGTTGCTCGCTTCGTAGTCGACCGGGTGCTGACGCTGCAGGTCGAAGCGGTAGAGGGTTGCCCAGCGATCGGGCAACCTGGCCTGCATCCACCAGTCGCCATCGCGCAGCTGCAGGCGGAACGCCTCGTGCGGCGTTGCCTGGTCTTCGCCGTCGCGCAGTGCCAGGCTCGTGGTCAGGGTGAGGCCGCCGAAGCCGACATCGACCAGGCGAGTCCCCCCGTCCAGCTCGACCCGCAACAGCATGTGGCTGCGCGCGGTGATCGCATCCTCCGGCTGGGTCCACAGCACGCGTGCGGCCAGCCCGCTCACCTCGAAACCGAGGGCCTTCAGGGCCTGGGCGAGCAGCAGATTGTGTTCGAAGCAGTAGCCGCCGCGCCCCTCCTCCACCAGCTTGCGCTCCAGCGCCTGCGGCGAAAGTTCGACCGGGCGCCCGGCAAAGGGATCGAGGTTCTCGAAGGCGATGGTCGTGGCATGCCGATAGGCCAGTGCATCGAGCACGTCCACGCTCGGGTGCAGCGGGCCGTCGTAACCGACGCGGCGCAGGTAGGCATCCAGGTTCATGCGGCAACTCCAGGCTCGTTGCCGACGATTCTAGGCATGACTGCGCAACGCGGCCGCGACGCGGGCGCAACGCACCTTCGTGCCAGCTGCGACCGTGATGACCGCACTTCCATGAGCGCGCCCGCTACGAGTGCGACTTCACCCATTCGACGTAGCGGTCCATCCATTCCTGCAGGAACTTGCGGCTGCCCGCGCCAATCTCGCCGTCGTCGCCGAACAGCCCTTCCTTGGCGTGGATGAACACCTCCGGCTGGCCCATGGTCGGCATGTCGAGGTAGGCCAGCGTGTTGCGCAGGTGCTGCTGCGCCAGCGCGCTGCCGATCGAGCCGATCGAAGCGCCGATCACGCCGGCCGGCTTTCCGGCGAAGGCGCTTTGCCCATAGGGCCGCGAGGCATGGTCGATCGCATTCTTCAGCACACCGGGCACGGAGCGGTTGTACTCCGGGGTCACGAACATCACGCCCTTCGCGCCCGCAATCTCCTGCTTGAGCCGCTTCACCGGCGCCGCCTGGTGGCTGTCGTCGTCCTGGTTGTACAGCGGCAGGTCGTCGATGCGGCACTCGTGGAACTCGAAGTCCGCCGGCGCAAGCTTGAACAGCCCGCGCGCCAATTGGCGGTTGATCGACTCACGACGCAGGCTGCCGATCAACACGGCGATGCGGTACTGGCTCATCACTGGCTCCACTGTGCGTTGTCCGTCGCCTACTCTTGGAGCGGCGACGTGACCAGCCCGTGACGGATCGCCTTCGATCAGGCCTTGCGCAGGAAGATGGTCTTCAGCACCAGGCCCTTGATCTTGTCCGAGTTGCCTTCGATGTGCTCGGCGTCGTCTTCGACCAGGCGGATGTTCTTGATCACCGTGCCCTGCTTGAGCGGGATCGAGGAACCTTTCACCTTCAGGTCCTTGATCACCACCACGGTGTCGCCGTTGGCGAGGGCGTTGCCGTTGCTGTCGCGGACGACCGCGCCGGTGTCGCCGCCGGTATCGCCGGAAGCGGACCATTCGAAGCCGCAATCGGCGCAGACGAAGTTGCCACCGTCGACGTAGGTGTTCTCAAGGGTGCATTGCGGACAGGCGGGAGCGTTGGGCATTGGGGATGATTCTGCGTGGGGTCGCACATTTTACGCCACGACAGCCTGCCCCGCCCTCACCTTCGCGGGAATGACGGGGATAGGAGCAACGTCGCTGGGTCCCCGCCTTCGCGGGGATGACGGCTTTCTTAAGCCCCTCTCCCGCTTGCGGGAGAGGGGTTGGGGTGAGGGCCCCCGAAGACCGGGCAACGAAATACCGAAGCGTCGTCCGCCCCGAAGACCGCGCAGATCGCCAAGGCCACTCACCTCTCGCCAGCGCGCTCGCGGGCCTCCTGCTCGCGTTGCCGCATCTCCTCGACATCGCGTTCCAGGAAGTAGTTGAGGAAGGTACGGATCACCGCCACCGCCGCCAGGCGCCCGATTCCGTCCCAGTCCGGCGTCGTCGACGACTCCAGGATGTCTGCCGCCAGCTGGAAGGTGAGCGCGGCGACCAGCCAGCGCGAGAAATCCATCCAGATCTGGCGACGCAGGTGATTGTCATGGTCGTGGCGCCAGATCATCCGGATCACGCCGACCAGGGCCTGCAGCGTGCCGATGAGCACCACCAGCAGCGCGATGATGTCGATCATCACCACGACCGGTTCGGTGATCGCAATCAGCCACTCCTTCATGGCGCCCTCCTCCGCACGGGGGCCGGGTTACCCGCGCACGACGCAGCGAAAGCCCAGATGGCAGGTCGAGGTATCGATCGGCTGCGCCATCCGCGCCGCCGGCCGGTAGCGCCGGCAATAGTTCGGCGCGCACAGGTGCGAGCCGCCCTTCATCACCCGGCGCGGGATCTTCACCTGCGGCTGGCGCGGATCGAAGCTGGCATCGCGATCGCCGCCGCGCGGGTTTTCCAGCGTGCAGCAGGCATGCTGCTGGATGCGGTTGTGCTCCTGGTACCAGTCGGTGGTCCACTCCCAGACATTGCCGGCCATGTCGTGCAGGCCGTAGCCGTTGGCCGGGTACGAAGCCACGGGTGCGGTCCACAGGTGTCCGTCGTGCTGCAGGTTCTGCCAGGGGAATTCGCCCTGCCAGGTGTTGGCCATGTACTTGCCGCCCGGCGTGAACTCGTCGCCCCAGGTGAACTCGGCGGCATCGAGGCCGCCGCGCGCGGCGAATTCCCATTCCGCCTCGGTCGGCAGCGACTTGCCCGCCCAGTCGGCGTAGGCCTGGGCATCCTCGAACGCGACATGCACCACCGGATGGTCGCCCAGGTCCTCGATCGAGGACTCCGGTCCACGCGGCTGCCGCCAGTTCGCGCCGGCGATATAGGCCCACCAGTTGTAGTGATTGCGCAGGTCCACCGGCCCCTGCGCCGGCATGAACACCACCGAGGAGGGCACCAGCAATGCCGGATCGGCTCCCGGGTAGTCGGCCGGATCGGCCGGTCGCTCGGCCAGGGTGACGTAGCCGGTGGCCTCGACGAAGCGCGCGAACTGGTCGTTGGTGACCGCGGTGCGGTCGATCCGGAATGCCGGCACCGACACCTTGTGCGCCGGCGCTTCCTCGGGGTAATGGTGATCGGACCCCATCAGGAAGGTGCCAGCGGGGATGTGCACCATGTCGTCGGTCATGCCTTCCTCGTCTGCCGCGAATGCCGGACCGAGCTTAGCGTGAATGTTCATTGTGCGAAGACCCGGTTCCAGTCGTTCTTCATGCTGACCAGACCGATCCCATATTCCTCGGCGTGGTCGAGTCCGTCCTTGAATGCACTGAGCTTGAAGTCGCGGTCGTAGGCGAACTCGCGCTCGGCATCGTCGTGGTGCAGGTACCAGGCCATGCGCGGACCGTCGCCGGCCAGCGTGTAGCGGATCATCGCCAGGTCGCCATCGGAGTTGCCGAAGGCGAACATCGGCCGACGCCCGAGGTGCAGGCCGATGTTGACCACCTTCTCCTCGCGGTCGTCGAAGCTGCCCACTTCCGCCAGCTTGCGCAGCACCGGCTGGCCTTCGACGGTCTCGACTTTCATGCGGGTGCTGGAGCCGATGACCTGCTCGGGCGGAATGCCGTACAACTGCTCGGCCACCACGCGCACGAACTCGACGCCGCCTCCGGTGACGATATAGGTCTTGAAGCCGTTGCCGCGCAGGTAGTCCAGCAGTTCGCGCTGCGGCACGTAGGCGCCCTGGGTGAACAGGTGCATCAGCGTCGGGTGCCTGGCCTCCGCCAGCCATTCGGAAGCGTTGGCCCGGAACTCGTCGACGGTCATGCCGGCGTGGGTGGCGAAGGCCGGTTCGAAGACCTCCTTCTTCGGCAGGGTCGCCAGCGCCTTCAGGTCGCAGTCGAGCATCGCCTTGAACGCCGGCTTCTCCAGCAGCTTCGGGTCCTGCCTGGCCAGCAGCTTGACCTGGGCCAGGGCGAAGAACACCTGCACCTGCAGCGGATACTCGCACCACAGCGTGCCGTCGTTGTCGAACACGGCGATGCGGTCGCCGGCGGCGACGAAGTCGGGTCCGCCTTCGGTCGTCACGCGCTCCACGAAGGATTTGATCGCGGCCTTGTTGGGGCCTTCGTTCCAGGAGGGTAGTGGGTCGTTCATTCGTGGTCCTCGTCGGCTTGCCCTCACCCCAACCCCTCTCCCGTAAACGGGAGAGGGGCTTCAGCTCTTGCCCTCACCCCAACCTCTCTCCCGTGAACGGGAGAGGGACTTCAGTTCTTGCCCTCACCCCTCTCCCGCGGGCGGGAGAGGGGCTTCGTGTCAGCTTGCGCCGGCCGGGGCTTCTGACATCTTCTTCAGCGCGTCGTCGATCGTGAAGCTGCCCGGCCTCTGCGCCGGCGGGAAATCCTTGAAGGTGGCGGCGAACTTCGCTGCCGCTGCCTGCGCCGCGTAGAGGAAGTACATGTTGTTCAGGCACCAGTCGTAGTACGTATTCGACGTGACGTCGGCCCGCTCGTACGGGTCCATCCTCAGGTTGAACAGCTTGGGCAATCGCAACTTGGTGAACGGCTCGGCCCATATCTGCATCGTGCCCCTGCAGCGCTGCTCGACGAAGACCAGTTTCCAATGGTCGTAGCGAACCGCCAGAACGTCACCGTCATCGCTGAAGTAGAAGAAGAACTTGCGTGGCCCTTCCTTGCTCCCGCCGGTCAGGTATGGCAGGAAGCTGACACCGTCGATGTGGTTCTTGAATTTCTTGCCGTTGACGGTCGTGCCCCTCTTGAGCCGATCGGTCGCGCCCGTGTCGCCGGCTGCCTCCAGGAACGTGGGCAGCCAGTCGTGGTGCTGGACGATCTCGTTGGACACCGAACCGGCCTTGATATGGCCAGGCCAGCGCACCAGCAGCGGCACGCGGAAGGCGCCTTCCCAGTTGGTGTTCTTCTCGCTTCGGAACGGCGTCATGCCGCCATCGGGCCAGCTGTTCATGTGCGGACCGTTGTCGGACGAGTACATCACGATCGTGTCATCGGCGATGCCCAACTCGTCGAGCAGATCGAGCATCTGGCCGACGTTGCGGTCGTGGTCGATCATGGTGTCGTGGTACGGCGACTGCCAGCGACCGGCCTGCCCCAGGCTTTCCTTCTTGGTGTGGGTGAACAGGTGCATGTGGGTGGTGTTGAGCCACACGAAGAACGGCTTGTCGGCCTTGTGCTGGCGCTTGATGAAGTCGGTGGCGGCCTCGACGAACTCGTCGTCGCAGGTTTCCATGCGCTTCTTGTTGAGCGGGCCGGTGTCCTTGATCTTCTGCTTGCCGACCTTGCCCCAGCGCTCCTGCACCGTGGTGTCGTCCTTGTCGGTGGCCCAGCAGTGCAGCACGCCGCGCGGGCCGAAGTTCTCGCGGAAGCGCGGGTCCTTCGGGTAGTTGGCCATCTCCGGCTCTTCCTCGGCATTGAGGTGGTAGAGGTTGCCGAAGAACTCGTCGAAGCCGTGCACCGTGGGCAGGAACTTGTTGAGGTCGCCCAGGTGGTTCTTGCCGAACTGGCCGGTGGCGTAGCCGCGATCCTTGAGCAGGTCGGCGGTGGTCACCGTCTCCGGCTGCAGGCCCTGCGGTGCGGCCGGGATGCCGACCTTCGACAGGCCGGTGCGGTACACGCTCTGGCCGGTGATGAAGGACGAGCGGCCTGCCGTGCAGGACTGCTCGCCGTAGGAATCGGTGAACAACATGCCCTCACTGGCGATGCGGTCGATGTTGGGCGTCTGGTAGCCCATCAGGCCGCGGGTGTAGCAGCTCAGGTTGGCAATGCCGATGTCGTCGCCCCAGATCACCAGGATGTTGGGCGGCTTCTTGCCGCTCGCCGGCGCCTTGGCGGCAGGCTTCGCCGCTGGTTTTGCCGCAGCCTTGCTGGCGGCCTTCTTTGCTGTTGCCATTGCTACTCCTCCAGTAACCGGTGGGGACATCGCGTCACAGCATCGCGTCACCTGCAGTCGACGAGTGGCTGGATTCTTTGATCGCCGGGCCCGCGCTTGCTCAGCCCAGCAATGGAACGTCGAACGCCATGCTGGCCGCCGCCAGCAGGCCCAGCAGCCATAACAGGGCCGCGGTGATCAGGGTCAGCGAAACCGGGTACTTGCTCTCGCCGTGGACCAGGCCCTGCTGGATCATGCGCACGCGCTCGGCGCGCAACTCGCGCATGTAGTTGATGTGATAAACGATCCCCAGCGTGAGCATCACCATGCCCAGCACGACCAGGGCGATGCCGAAGTTGCGCGGCTCGCGGCCGCTGCCATCGAGGATCTTCGACTCCTGCATCTTCTGGAACACCTGGAAGATGGTGAAGCCGAAGCTGATCAGCGACAGCGCGGTGCGGATCACCGACATCAACGTGCGATCGGCACTCATCCGCGTGCGCTGGAACGACATCCCGGTGCGGCGCGAGGACAGCTCGACCGATTTCTCGTCGGTGGTGTCGTACGGCGGCTTGGGCAGGTTGGCCGACAGCTTCAGTTCGGGATCGCGTTCTTCGGGCAGGATCGGTGTCATCGGTCAGAGGGCTCCGGCCTTGCGCTTCAACCACCAGTGCGCGATCCGGTCAGCCGGGCCGCGGAACAGGAAGTAGGGAATGAAGCCGAGGATCAGCGCGACGTTCAGCGCCTCGAGCACGTGGAAGGTGCCAAACACCTTGTACTGGTAGATCGTGTCCATCACCAGGCCGAGGACCAGGATTCTCGCCGTGGCCTTGAACCCCTCGCGCAGCGATGCTTCGCGCCGCACCGGATCGTGCACGATGGTCCAGAAATACGGATGCCGCCCGATCTTGGCGTCCTTGAATCCATCGCGGAACGCAAGCAGCAGCGCCATGCCGGGCTGCAGGAACAACCGGAACGTCATCGGCCCCTGCGTGCGCCCGATCAGGTCGGTATAGAAGCGCACCACATCGTTCAAGAAACCGTCCATCCCGCTCCTGTTTGGCGACATGAGGACAGCCCTGCGCATACGCTTGCGCCGGACAGGCGTGGGGACGTTCGCCGCGACTTCCGGCGCAAGTTGAATGGGGCGCGTCCACGGTTACGCCGCGGTCGATGGTCGTTTCCGCGCGGTGAATGACCCGTGATGGCGTCGAGGCGATGGCGTTACGTGCCCCTCGCTGCGCTCGGGACGACATTCAACGTGCGCCGCAGATCACCGCGGCGCACGCGATGGCTTGCAGCTGGCGCAGATCACAGCTGGCGCAGGAACGCCACCAGGTCATCCTTCTCCTGCTGCTGCAGGCGCGTCTGCAGCACGATGTTGAAGAACTCCACGCTGTCCTCCAGCGTCAACAGGCGACCGTCATGCAGGTACGGCGGCGAGTCCTTGATGCCGCGAAGCGGGAAGGTCTTGATCGGACCATCGGCGCTGGCGAAACGGCCATTGATCATCTGCGGCTTGAAGAACCGCTCGACCTGCAGGTTGTGCATCGAGTTGTCGGTGTAGTACGGCGGCGTGTGGCAACCGGAGCACTTGGCCTTGCCGAAGAACAGCGCCTCGCCGCGCTTCTCCGGCTCGCTGGCCTTGGCCGGATCCAGGCGCCCGAACACGTCGAGCTTAGGTGCCGGCGGGAAGTCCAGGATCGCCTGGAACTCGCCCATCGCATGCACCTGGTGGCCGCGGTCGAGGATGTTGATGCCCTTCTTGGTGGCGATCACCGGGTCACCATCGAAGTACGCGGCACGCTGCTCGAACTCGGTGAAGTCTTCGACCGTCTTCAGGGCGCGCTGCGAACCGAACAGCCGCTGGATGTTGACGCCGCGCAATGGCGGCGTATCGATGCGGTGACGGAACTGCTGCGGCCGGATGTCGCCGACCAGATGCGTGGCGGCGTTGGTGTGGCCGTTGGCATGGCAGTCCAGGCAGGCCACGCCGCGGCTGGGCAGCGCCGAGCGGCGGTCCTCGGTCTGGTTGAACTGCTGCTGCGGGAACGGCGTCACCAGCAGGCGCAGGCCCTCGAGCTGCTTGGGATTGAGCAGGCCATTGAACAACTCGTAGTAGTTGTTGATCGTGACCAGCTGCCCTTTCGACACATCCCCCAGGTCTGGCCGCGTGGTCAGGAAGATCGGCGCGGGAAAGTCCGGAAGGAAATGCGCCGGCAGGTCGTAGTCGAGATCGAAGCGGGTCAGGTCGCGCTGCTCGGCTTTCTTGACCGCATCGATGTGGAACTGCGGGAACAGCATACCGCCTTCGGGATGGTTGGGATGCGGCAGCGGCAGGAAGCCGATCGGGAACGCATCGCGCTCCTTGATCTGCTCGGCGCTCATGCCACCGAGCTCGTCCCAGCTGATGCCCGATGGCAGCTTCGCCCGCACCCCGGCCTGCACCGCCTTGCCGCCGGACATCGTCACGCCCTGCGCGGCCTTGTTGGACAGGTCGTAGCGCTGCGCGAGCAGGCTGTTCTGACGCTTCATGACGCCGCCCTTGTCGCCTTCCATGCGCTTTTTGACGTTGGCGAAGCTGTCGCTCGGCGTCACCGGTGCATAGCTGGTGGCGGGCGGATCGTCTGCCAGCGCCATGCACGAGATCCCGAGCACGCTGATGCTGATCAACCACAGCGGCCACAGCCGCGGTAATGGTGTTTGCCTCATGGTCATTCTCCCTTGACTGGTTGATGACGCTGCTGCCAGGACGCCGGACACGGCGTCCCGGCGCGAGGCTAGCCCTCGCTCAACCAGAGGAGAAATCGTTTGATCGGATGAATTCGATAGCCGAACGCTATGCGCGTGCCCAGCGCGTCAACTGCGCGTGGGCACGTCGTCAACGATCGTGGAAATCACGGCGTGGGATCAGCGGCCGAGCTCGGTCAAAATCACGTGCCAATGATCGAGGTCGGGATCGAGCGCCGACACAGGAACGCGTTCGTTGAGGCCGTGCGCGAAGTCGTCGGTCGGCCGCATGTACAGACCGGACACGCCATAGGACGGTATGCCCTCGGCGCGGAAATGCAGGCTGTCGGTCGCGCCCGGCGACATCTGCGGCACGATCGGCAGGCCCGGCTGGCGACGATCGACCGCCTTGCGCACGGCCTGCATCACGTCCTCGCGCAGCGGCGAAGCCGGGCTTTGCGTCGGCTCGCCGATGATCTCCACCTTGGCCGGGTGCCTGGCCGCCGGATCGATGACGACGTCGGCGATCTGGCGGCGCACGTCCTCGACCGCGACGCCCGGGAAGATGCGGCAATTGACTGTCGCCGTCGCCCGCTGCGGCAGCGCGTTCTCGGCATGGCCGCCCGACAGCATCGTCGCCACGCAGGTCGTGCGGATCATGCCGACGTACTCGGGATCGGCCGCGAGCACCTTGATCGCCTCGGCATCCTTGGGATCCTCGGCGAAACGCAGCATCGCCTGGCCGAGCGCACCGCCCGTCTGCTTGCCGGTGGCGCGGAAGAAGGCGCGCGTCAGCTCATCGGCCTGGGCCGGGAACTGATATGCAGCCAGCTTCTGCAGCGCCGTGGCAAGGTCGTAGATGGCATTGTCCGCTTGCGGCCGGCTGCTGTGGCCACCGGGATTGCTCACCTCGATGGTGACCGTGGCGTAGGTCTTTTCCGCGGCCTGCAGGTTGTAGGCGACCGGCCTGTCGTTCGCGGCCAGCGTGCCGCCACCGGCGTCGCCGTTGAGCAGCAGCTCGGCATCCGGGAACTGCTTGCTCAGCGCGCGCGTGGTCACCATGCCGGTTTCCTCGTCGCCCGACAGCGCCAGGATGATGTCGCGCGACGGCTTGAAGCCTTCGGCCTTCAGTCGCAGCAGCGTGGCGACGATCACCGAGACATCGAACTTGTTGTCGTAGACACCGCGACCATAGAAGTAGCCGCCTTCGGTGACCATCTTGAACGGATCGCGGGTCCAGTCCGCCGGCTTGGCCTCGACCACGTCCATGTGCGCCGACAGCAGCATCGGGCGCTTGCTGCCGGTACCGCGATAGCGCGCGACCAGCGCGGCGGTGTCGCCATGCATCTGCACCTGCACGTCTTCAGCGGCGAAGCCACCGGCTTTGAGTTGCTCGGCCAGGTACTGCGCGTAGGCCGGCACCTGGCCCTGCCCCATCACCGTGCGGAAGCCGACGCCCTTGCCGAGCAGTTCGACGGCCTTGTCGTGCGTGCGGGCATCGACTGCCGGCCTGGTTGCCGCGGCGGCAGGCATGGCATGGCCGTACAGGCCGGACAGCGCGATCAGGGTGGCTGCAGCACGAAGCTTCATCAGGCGGGTCTCGGCAGTCGGGTCGGCCGAGTGTAGTCGGGTCGCCGCCGCGGCAGCAAAGGCCGGGAGGCACACTTCCGGCTATTTCTTCCGACTGCCCTTGGCCAGCTTCTGCACGACGGCCGGTTTGCGCAGATCACGCAGCGCGTCCTTGCCCAGCCAGCGTTCGCACGCCACTTCGGACGCGGCCAGACGGGTGGCCAGCGCTGTCGACCGCGCGTGCAGGCGGGCGTTGCGCCGGCCGATCGAACGCAGCGCCCAACTTGCGCCCTTGATCACGAAATTGCGCTCGTCACTGGCGGCGCGTTCGATCAGATCCAGGCCTTCGACACAGTTTGCATCCTCCAGCCTGCCGTGCAGGGCCAGGCTCGCCAGCAACGCAAACGCGGCGCGCTTGCCGAGTTCGTCGCGCCGGCTGGACCACTGCACGACCTTGCCCCAGGCATGCGGCGAGCGGTCGAACAGCACGAAGCAGACGGTATCGACGATGGCCCAGTTGTCGAAGTCACGGCGCCAGCGGTCCATCTGCGTCGCCGTCACCCTTGCCGGATCGTCGACATAAGCCGCCATCGTGCGCGCCTCATAGACGCCGGTGTCCCACAACGCCAATGCCAGTTCATGGTCGTGGCCCATCGCCTTGGCCACGGCCTGGATGTCCTTCATCGCCACGCCGATCGCGTGATCGGAGGGAATGGCGTAACGGGCCATGCCGTCGAGCGTGGCTTTCGTCGCGCGCCGGCGCAACTGCTGCATCGCCTCGTCCAGGCGCAGCTCGAGCGTTGCAGCCCGCGCAGGTGCGGCCACAGTCGCCTTTCGTGGCCGTGTGCGTGTTGGCGTGTCCACCGTCTGTCGCATCGCGGCGCGCTCAGGCTGCCTTGAGCTGGTGCAGCAGGATCGAGTTGCCTTCGCTGTCCAGGCACACGGCCATGCGGCACACCGGGCTGTGGATCATGTCGCCGCGAAAGGTCACGCCGCGGCCCTTGAGGTCGGCGATCAGCTTGTCGAGGTCCTCTACTTCGAAGGCGATCGTGCCGCCCGCCGATTCGCTGGGCTTGTCGGCGATGAAATTGGTCAGGGCGAAGCAGCCGCCGCCGGGCAGGTCGTACTCGACCCAGTACTTGTCGCCCTGGTTGCCCACCGATCCTGCGGTCAGGCCGAGCGCGTTTTCGTAGAACTCCCGGGCACGCGCCACATCGGCGACGGGATACATGGTGTAGGCGACCTTCCTGAGCATGACCGGTTCTCCCTGTTGGGGGTGGGGACTGCACGCGAAAGCCCGGTCATACGCCCCGCCCTGCCCCGAGTCAATGACAGGAACCGACATCACGTCGTGATGTCGATTTCACGCTTGCCCAATCGTCGACACAGGAGACTTGCGCTCGCTGCGCCGGTCCACCCACTGCCCCGACAGGAGCCGATCATGACCCAGCGTTTCCAGCGAATCACCCCATTCCTCTGGTTCGACTCGCAGGCCGAAGAGGCTGCCAGGTACTACGCGTCGATCTTCCCCGATTCATCCGTCGGCAAGATCCTGCGCTACGACGAGGCTTCCTCGCAGGGCTCGGGCCAGCCGGTCGGATCGGTGCTGACCGTCGACTTCAAGCTCGATGGCTGCGACATGGTCGCCCTCAACGGCGGCTCGCACTTCAAGTTCAACGAGGCTGTATCACTGCTGGTCAACTGCAAGTCGCAGGACGAGGTCGAGCATTTCTGGAAGCACCTGACCGCCGGCGGCGACCCGGCCGCGCAACAGTGCGGCTGGCTGAAGGACAAGTACGGCGTGTCCTGGCAGGTGGTGCCCATAGAGATGCTCGACCTGATTGCCGACCCGGACCCGGTTCGCGCCGGCAAGGCGATGAAGGCGATGATGCAGATGAAGAAGCTGGACGTGAACGAGATGCGCAAGGCGATGGAGGCCTGACACCGCGCTGCCGGGGCCACCACGCCCATCGCCTGACAGGGAGACCTGCAAGGAACCGAAGGCAGCAGACCTCCCCGACCCGTCACCCCCGCGAAGGCGGGGAGCCGGTGTCGTGGCTTTGTGGTCGCCGGTTCTCGTGAGGAGCAACGTCCATGGGTTTCCGCCTTCGCGGGAATGACGGGCACAAGAGCAACGACGCTGGGTCCCCGCCTTCGCGGGGATGACGGGCTTCCTTAGCCCCTCTCCCGCTTGCGGGAGAGGGGTTGGGGTGAGGGCCACCGAAGACCATGCAACAAAGCACCGAAGCGTCGTCCGCCGGGCCGGGGATTGCGCAGCAGTGGGCCATGGATGGCCC